>NZ_JAUBRB010000007.1:161628-175063 GCF_036701585.1 Microcoleus sp. POL10_C6
TTCTGCCAGCGATGACAGCACCATCAAACTGTGGCATTTGCAAACCCAAAAACAGCTCGCAACCTTCACCGGGCATAGCGATTCGGTCTATAGAATTGCCTTTAGTCCCAATGGCAAAACTTTAGCTTCTGCCAGCGATGACAGCACCATCAAACTGTGGCATTTGCAAACCCAAAAACAGCTCGCAACCTTCACCGGGCATAACAGTATGGTCTATGGCGTCGCGTTTAGTCCCGATGGCAAAACATTAGCTTCTGCAAGCAATGATAACACCATCAAACTGTGGCATCTGCAAACCCAAAAAGAGTTGGCGACACTCACCGGGCATAGCAGTACGGTCTATAACGTCGCCTTTAGTCCCGATGGCAAAACTTTGGCTTCTGCAAGCAATGACAGCACCATCAAACTGTGGCATTTGCAAACCCAAAAACAGCTCGCCACCCTCACCGGGCATAGCAGTATAGTCATAAGCGTTGCGTTTAGTCTCGATGGCAAAACATTAGCTTCTGCAAGCAATGATAACACCATCAAACTGTGGCATCTGCAAACCCAAAAAGAGTTGGCGACCCTAACCGGACATAGCAGTACGGTCTATAGCGTTGCGTTTAGTCCCGATGGCAAAACATTAGCTTCGGCTAGCGATGACAACACCATCAAACTGTGGCATCTGCAAACCCAAAAAGAGTTGGCGACCCTAACTGGACATAGCAGCACGGTCTATAGCGTTGCGTTTAGTCCCGATGGCAAAACATTAGCTTCGGCTAGCGATGACAACACCATCAAACTGTGGATTTGGGATTTCGATAAACTAATGGCATTAGGTTGCAACTGGATCGACGATTATCTCAGAACCAATCCGAAAGCAACAGAAGAGGATAAAAAGATGTGTGCTGATTACCTCAACAAACCGTCAATCAAATAGAATTTAGGGAAAAACCGCCAGCCAGCCAGATGTTCGCCCTACATCTTTTTTACCACTACTTCGACTTTTTTCATCGTCCATTTCTCACTCGCATCAGTCACAACCCTAATATTTCGCTGCGGCGAATCTTCATCCGCAACCGCCACGAGCATCGGATTATTAAATCTTGCTATTTAATTTTCACTTTTGTCGTTAGGCGAGGTTTGGGGAGTTCAAAAGGCGGTAGGTGCTAACTCTGAGGGATATTACACTGATGTCCCTTTGAATATAAAGTGTAAAACTCCTGGAGTGCTGACATTTGTTCTCTCAATCTAGATATCTCTACATCCAAGGGAGGGAGTAGTTTCTCAAGGTGGCGAACCTCACTAAACCACAGTCGCAACTCGGGTTTGAGAGTTGCATAGAGCGTTTCGGGACAGGAGAGTAATATTGCTGTTATTATCTCTGCTACGAATGGCTGTTGCTGCCACTTCCCTACAACAGACATTGCATCCCCCTCATCGCTTGACAAGCATTGGTGAACAATATCAAACAGTGAATTTAACTCAATAGCTGTCCGTAATTTCTCAAGTGTCTCTGCTGTCTCTGACGAGGTATTCACCATAGTTGTGAACTCAACAGGCAAATGGTGCAGGATGGTACTGACAAATGAAGCAATTGAATCGGGTTGCTCTTTTCTCACAATGTCGGGGAGTATTTCTGCAAAGTAAGTAGCAACACTACGCCACTGATGTAAATCACAAGCAACATGAAAGAAGGTTTCTGGCAACCTTTCACTCTTTTGCAAGGAAATATAACCTCGACATTGATTAGTGACGGGATCGACAGGTTCAAATGCTTGCCATAACAAAGGCAAAGAAACCCAGTGAGGTGGATATTTGAAACGGGCAACATCCAGCAGAAGAACTCGATCCCGCTGTCGATGATAGCCACCAATTGGTGAAAAGTGACCATCACCCGTTTGTCCCAATACCTTTCGGCTGTAGGAAACAACTAGATGAATATCACCTGACGCCGTAGTCACTTTTTCAACTGCTTGCCGAAAGTTTTCCAAGCTGCTTTGGTGGTAACGATTAGGTTTTACAACAGCACCGTTGCAACGTGCGATACAGACAAACTCATCAAAGGTGATACCGTTTTCTTTAATGACTGAAAGAGGTAAGCAACAGTCTAAAAATTCCTCTCCATACCATCTCCACACCCCTTTCCAAATGCGACCCGGATCGATGGATAAGGCATTAAGAACAACAACTAAACTACCCAATCCACAAAAAGCGGGTTCTGCTTGAGTATGAAACTGTTCCGCTAGAGCAAAATACCCTTCCATACCTCCCAATGCCAACGCTTCTCGAAATATTTGCCTTCCCTCTACGGAGGAAAAGGCAATAGCAGAATCGGGGAGTGAACGACGATAAAACCCTTGAGCAGACATTGAGTGTTTTAACCATTATTGCTTATGGTGCTAATAAATATTATGCAACATCGTCCCATTGATAATGATGAATGCACTTATTTACTATTTTTTTCAATTTTAGCAATAAAACGCTGCGAAGGTTTGACTTTTGGGGTGCAAATTTAAAAAACGTGATTATTTGCGACGGACGGCTAGGCATCAAGGTGAGGAAAGAATTCGGCTATTTGCCACAGAGTGAGCGGTATGCAGCTCGGATAAATCTCACATCTTGCAGCCTTCTCAAGAACAGGCAAGATGCCTGTTCCACAAGAAAATTCACTCTTTGTGGAACAGGCATCTTGCCTGTTCATAAAAAGCTTATTGAGAATGGTGCAAGATTTCAGATAAATCAAACTTTTATGAATAGCCTCAATCACGGGATCGATGTTTTAGAAGAGTCGGATAAAGAGTTGTAAGACTTGCAATCCCTCAAATTTAAGCAGGTGATTGGGATAGGCACTGAGGTGGTCGATGCTCAGGGGATTTATATTGAGGTGGCTGATAAAGATATGGCAATTAGCAAATATGTCACAGCGCCACTTTCGGCTCCCTTGTTGGTGGGCAGAACCAGCTATCTAGTCAAAAAATACTCTCAGGTATCGGATAATTGTAGAGCAGCAAAAAGGAGAGTTAAAGTGTTTTCTTTACCTGGTCAAGTCGGATAAAAATTCCGCTGCGTCACAGTTAATTAATAGTATTTACCGTTGAGTAGGCGCGGGTTTTTGAGATTGTTGGTTTTAGCCTCAGATTGTTGGTGAACCCGCCCCTACAGTGACTGCAAAATATTTAAAAAATGTAAAATTTTGTATATGAATTGACCGAACTTCAGGAAAATAGACGATAGTTGATATGCAAGAGATTTTAAGCGTCCGCGAAAACAAATTTTAATCAGGTAATAAAATGGTAGTAGCAGCACCTGTTCAATCCGGCAGTCAGTCGATTTTTCAAACTCGCTACGACAACTTTATCGGCGGCAAGTGGGTGCCACCGGTGAAAGGGAAATACTCGGAAAACCTGTCTCCAATTACAGGAAAATCAATTTGTCAAATCCCCCGATCGACCGCCGAGGATGTAGAATTGGCACTAGATGCCGCCCACGCCGCGAAAGACAAGTGGGGTAAGACTTCCCCAGCCGATAGGGCGCGGGTTTTGCACAAAATAGCCGATCGCATCGAAGAAAACCTCGATCGCCTCGCCATCGCCGAAACCTGGGACAACGGTAAACCAATTCGCGAAACCCGCCTCGCAGACATACCCCTGGCGATCGACCATTTCCGCTACTTCGCAAGCTGCATCCGAGCTCAAGAAGGATCGATCGGCGAACTCGACGGAACCACCGTCGCCTACCACTTCCACGAACCCCTAGGCGTCATCGGACAAATCATCCCCTGGAACTTCCCGATATTAATGGCAGCCTGGAAACTCGCCCCAGCCCTCGCCGCCGGCAACTGCGTCGTCCTCAAACCAGCAGGCCCCACCCCCGCCTCAATCTTGGTACTGATGGAAATCATCGCCGACTTAGTACCAGACGGCGTAATCAACGTCATTAACGGGCCCGGCGCCGAAATCGGCAAAACCCTCGCCACCAGTCCCCGGATTGCCAAAGTCGCCTTCACCGGCGAAACCACCACCGGCAGGCTAATCATGCAATACGCCTCCCAAAACGTCATCCCCGTCACCCTAGAACTAGGTGGCAAATCCCCCAATATTTTCTTTGAAGATGTCTGCGCCCAAGACGACGAATTCCTCGACAAAGCAGTGGAAGGATTAGTCATGTTTGCGTTTAATCAAGGCGAAGTGTGCACCTGTCCCTCCCGCGCCTTAATTCAGGAGTCAATCTACGATCGATTCATGGAAAGGGCGATCGATCGCATCCGCCAAATCAAACAAGACAACCCCTTAGATCCGACAACCGCCCTCGGCGCGCAAGTCTCCATCAACCAGATGGAAAAAATCGCCGAATACGTCAAAATCGGTCACGCCGAAGGCGCAGAATGTCTCATTGGTGGGGAAAGAAACATCTTATCCGGCGACTTGCAAGACGGCTATTACTTCCAGCCAACAGTCTTCAAAGGAAACAACAAAATGCGAATTTTCCAAGAAGAAATCTTCGGCCCAGTATTAGCAGTCACTACCTTCAAAGACGAAGCCGAAGCATTAGAAATTGCCAACGATACTCTCTACGGTTTAGGTGCCGGAGTTTGGACTCGCGACATCAACACCGCCTACCGCATGGGCCGCGCCGTTCAAGCAGGCCGCGTGTGGACAAACTGCTATCACCTATATCCGGCCCACGCAGCATTCGGCGGCTACAAATCATCTGGTATCGGCCGCGAAAATCACAAAATGATGTTAGATCACTACCAGCAAACTAAGAATTTGTTAATCAGCTACAGCCCCAAAGCATTAGGTTTCTTCTAAGTCACATCAAATCCCGTACAACTGGAATCAATAATCCATCTGCGTTAATCTGTGTTTATCTGCCCTCATCTGCGGTCAAAAAAAGAAAATTTGTTAACCGCAGATGACAATGGATTGACGCTGATTCACGCAGATTTCGAGCTTCCATCTTCCATCTTCCTACTTTCTTATTATCAAATGGAAACGATCGCAAAAGTCACCGCAACAGAAGCCGCTTTAAAATTAATTAACCATCTCAAAACTCAACACGGACAATTGATGTTTCACCAATCCGGCGGCTGCTGCGACGGTAGTTCCCCCATGTGCTTTCCCGATGGCGAATTGATAATCGGTGATGGTGACGTATTGCTGGGCGAAATAGGCGGTTGTCCCTTTTATATTGCAGCGCAGCAATACAAATATTGGCAGCACACGCAGTTAATTATAGACGTGGCATCGGGACCAGGAGGCAGCGATTTTTCCCTGGAAGGGCCGGATGGAGAGCGTTTTATTACTCGTTCTCGCTTGTTTGCTAATATTAATTAACCTGTTTTTTTTTAGTCCGCTCGCTTAGGGAGTAGGATTCAATGAACCGCGAAGGTGCTAAAAACGGGAAGGAAGAGAAAGAAAAAGATGCAGTTGTTGCTTCGACTACAAACGCATTTCCTCAATAAAGGAAATCCCATCGAAAATCCCATTGTTAAAGACTTGAGTGCTACGAACTCGCTGATTTTCGCTTAGTAATGTCATTGTTTCTACAAAAGTAATCAGTGCGTTATCTTGAGTTTTATTTGCCCGAAAGCAAATAACTTCCTGTCCTGCATCCCACACGAGAGCCGAAAAATCGGAGTAACTGGTAGAATACAATTTCAGTATCCGATTTTCAAATTCACCTTCAAAATTTAACTGGAGGCTAGAACCATCTGAGTATTCATAATTATTGACTTGTCGGTAGTGACTTCCCTCAATCCAGATGGTAAAACTACCCAAAAAGCTGCGAGAAAAATGTCCGCGAGTATCAGTCTTAATGAATTCGCCTTTCCAAGTGCCAAGATGACGGGTGAAAATTTCAGGAACTTTCTCTAAATCCGGAGGGGGGAGAGGGCTGAGGGTATCTTGATCAATCACAAAATCGTTACTCATTGATTGGCCTCCAGTTTGTTTACAAAACGCGATCGAGTAAAATGCTTTTTTCGGAAATACGCGATTTATCCCATAAGTCGCGTATCTCGGTATATTGATGATTTTGCATTGGGCTAGCGACGACCTATTTTCAAACTCATTTCGCGGCTAGTGCGCTGATATTCGTGGACAATCGGCAATCTTTCAGTTTGAAAATTTTCTAATGCTTCTGCAATGCTAGCACTGGATACGAGATGTTGCGCTAAAGACAGGCCGTCTTCCCAGCCGGAAGTCATACCTCTAGCGCGTGTGGAGCTTTTGGCGTGGGCAGCATCTCCAATTAAGATAACACTACCATCATAGATTTTTGGTAGGGGGTCAATGTCATAGGAAAAACGACAGACAATATTTTCCACAGGGGTTGACTCAATCACTTTTCGCGCATCCTCTGGGAGTTTTGCTAGTTCTTGGGGAGGAATGGTAATATTATTAGGTTGTAGTTTCCCTATTTCGGATTCTGTGCGCTCTTTTTCAATAAAGAAACCCCAATGAGTGCGACCTCCACCAATGTGAAAGAAGTTGGCATAAATTCCCCTACCGCGTACATAAACAAAAAAGTTTCCTTCTGGACAGAAGCTGTGATCTTCGACAATTCCTCGCCAGACGATATCGCCTAAATAAAACAGTTCAACGCCTGGAACTATAAATTGACGAACTTTTGAGACGATTCCATCGGCACCAATTAAAAGATCGCCTTCCCATTTTGTGCCATCTTTAAAGTGGGCGATCGCACTGTGCTCGGTTTGAGCGATCGATGCTAATTCTGCGTTAAAATGAATACACTCAGGGGGTAACTCGCCGAGGAGTGCTTCTAAAATAGCTTTGCGGTGTACCAGCATTCCTGGGAGTTCATTTTCTTCATAGGTGACGGGTTCGGAATTGATGACACCGCCGCGGAGGTTGCGAAACTCGAATAATTTAACCGCATCGCCTGAGTTAATAATTTTTTGGCTAATTTGAGGGTTTCCTTGATGCAGCGCTTTCATACCTGCTTGTACGATCAGAATTCCACATCCATCGGTGCGCGGTTGGGGTGATTTTTCAAACAATGTAACTTGAAACCCTTTCTCTATAAGCAAAATTGCCAGATAAGCTCCTGATGTTCCTGCGCCGATAATACCTATCCTGCTTTGGGACGAAACCATTTGTGCTTCTCCTGATTTAAGATTGCCGATCGGTCCTCAACTATTATTGTAATTAAGGAAAATCTAATTTGCGCGATCGTCCAATTGCGGATTGAGCTTTTGTTGATAGCGACAGGTTTCAAGCTGCCGCTAAAATCAGTATCTAAGCTGATGCAGGATTAATGTTTAATTGATGACTTCAAAATTCACGCACTCAAAACTTAAGACTACTTTAAGCTTGAGTATTTTTAATGAGAGCCACTTCAATTTTGTCACTAGCCTTTTGACTCACTTGGGCGCGCAAACCTGGTCCAAAAAAAGTAGCTATTTTATCTTGCTTTTCTTCCCAGACTTCGATCGGCATTAGCGGCGAATAAAACTCTAGAATTAACCCATAAGCACCATCAACATTAACTTCCCGCAACCCTTGCAGGATGGGCCGTTCCTCGTCTGTCGGGGCCAGGCCCAGGCGCTCCAAAGCATCATCTAAGTGCGCTGGTTGGCCGTAGCGAAATCGAGTGACATCTTTGCGGACTTGGTTTTGAGTATCTGTGGCCTGACTTTCTCGCAGGAGGAGAACTTCAGCAGAGGTAGGTTCGGTGAAATCCACTGGTTCGAGTTCGGCCGCTTTCAGGGCCAAACCTCCCAGCAACAGCGGAATTCCATAAAAAAAACCGGCTAGGTTCAGGGTAGGTCTGTCTGTGAAGTAGGCTCCAAACCCGACTGCTGCTATAATACCGCCCACAACTAAGGCTAGGTTTGCTAAAGAAATTTTGCGTAACATATTAGTGAGGTAAGTAGTCGGACAGAAATAATATACTTTAATTATTATCTGTCAAAAAGTCTTGAATAAATTTAGTTTTTTTGCCAAAATACCTGCAAAAACTGCTAGCATCTATGAGCGCGGGAGCGGTGTGCATCCACAGTCTTGTCTCTAGGTTCAGAAGCTTATCCTGCCGGACTCGCCCGGGCACGCCATCGGTAAATATCCGTGTTAATTACGCGGCGTTGGTTCCAGAAGGCAATCGAGATCGGCAGTATCATCAAAGTATACAGAGTGGCGATCGCGATCAACACTCTTGCCCTTTCAACCATTTTTCGGACATGATTAAAGACGAAGACAAACAAACTGCTGGAGCAAACAAGGCCGTTCTGGAGCAGATTAACTCGCTCAAACGTGAAGATGAAAGGCTTTATAATATCTTAGCGATCGATGTCTGGGCCCTAGCCAAGACGATGGATGAATATCAACCGGGATTTTGGGCTGCTTTTATGAAAAACCGGGAGAAGGCTCTGAAGCGATTTTTAGCTGGAATGATGAAAAATAAACCCGCAGATACCAAACGTCCGCCTTTTTTGCGCTAAAATGTGGCTGGAGTTTGGCTGAAGTTTTGATGTACAATCAAACTATAACACAGACCAAAAAAACCTGAGCAGGTTCATCACTTCCCTTATAAAAACAGTGAAGAATTTGCCCAAAAAGGTATGTCGGTGAATTAAGAATCTCCGTCTGTTCGCAGGGGGGAATGTCAAATATTTTTGTTAATAGTAGCAAAGGCAAAAAACCATGGATGCACAAACAATCAAAGAGCGCGTAGCAGAGATCGAGAGCAAGCGGGAATCCCTCGTGCGGCTGTTAGATCGATCGGACTTGGGGGCCCTGAGAATAGATGTGAGTCAGGCGATCGAAGAAATTGACGATCTCTTAGAAGAATTCAAGCGTACTTTTAACAGCTAAGTAGTCATTAGTCAGTAGTCATTAGTCATTAGTTGTCAGGGGGTCGGCTAAGCTGTCGCGCATTTAATTTGCACATAGCAATCCTTTCGTCAGTTATAAATGTGGTTTGGGTTTCTAGTCGGGATGGGCTTCTAGCCCATCCCAGATATGGGAAGGACGAGCTAGAAGCCCATCCCACAAATCCTGCAACGATTGCTATAGTTATGCTAGTAAAAATCTTGTGGGGTGGGCATCTTGCCCGCCCAAAAAGTCAAAATTAAATGCAGTACAGCTTAATAACTAACAAGAACGCACCACTGCTAACTGCAAATTTGACAACTGACAACTGACAACTGACAACTGACTAATTCATCACCATATCCATCAAAATTTGCTGAGAGCTCACTTCCGGGCAATTAGCAGGTGGCCGCCGCTGAGAGTAGTGTCCCCCAGACTGCAAATCCCAAGCTTGGCGGTTGTCAGCCAGCATTACTCCCAAAATTTCTTGTAATTCCTTGGCAATTGTTGGATCTTCCACCTGAACTATGGCCTCAACCCGTCTTGTGAGATTGCGCTGCATCCAGTCAGCAGAACCAATATACACCTCTTCGTCGCCACCGTTGAAAAAATAAAACATCCGAGAATGCTCTAAAAAGCGGCCGATAATACTGATAACTCTGATATTTTCGCTAACACCCTCAACGCCGGGACGCAAACAGCAAATCCCCCGAATAATCAAATCAATTTTAACTCCCGCTTGCGAAGCTTCGTACAAAGCAACAATGATTTGAGGGTCAACTAAAGCATTCATTTTAGCGACAATGCGGCCACAGCTACCGATGCCGCCTTCGGCCTGCAAGCGGCAGAATTCTGCCTCGCGGCGGATTAAAGCTAAAAATTGATCGCGCATATTGACCGGTGCCACCAATAATTTGCGATAAGATACCTGCCGCGAATAACCAGTCAAATAGTTAAACAAATCCGTCAAATCCGATCCCAAATCCTCGCGACAACTCAACAAACCCACATCGGTATAGAGTCCGGCTGTTTTGGGATTGTAATTGCCGGTGCCGATGTGGACGTAGCGACGGATGAATTCCTCCTCGCGACGCACTACCATCACAATTTTGGTGTGGGTTTTGAGTCCCACCAAACCGTAAACTACGTGGACTCCCGCTTGTTCTAACTTGCGAGCCCAATTAATATTATTTTCTTCGTCAAACCTAGCTTTAAGCTCTACTAAAACGGCTACCTGCTTGCCGTTTTCCGCTGCTTGAATTAAGGCGCTGACGATCGGCGAATCTCCAGAAGTGCGGTATAAAGTCATCTTAATCGCTAACACGGAGCGATCGTGCGCCGCCTCAGTAATAAACCGCTGCACCGTCGCCGCAAACGAGTGATAGGGATGGTGTAGCATCAAATCCCCCTGCCGGATGACGGTGAAAATATCCTCGCCCTCGTCAGCATCCAACATCAATTTGCCTAAAATCATTGGCGATTCCGAGTTCCGCAAACGGGGCGGCACAACCGGAGTCCAAGGTGGGTCTTTCAGTTCCGGCACGGGCAGCCCCACAAAAGACATCAAATCCTTGAGGCCTAGCAGCCCCTCTACGACGTAAACATCTTGCTCACCGAGATCCAGCTCCTCCATCAGCATATCTCGCAGCGCAGGCGGCATAATCGCTTGAATTTCCATCCGCACCGCAGAACCTCCAAACCGACGCTTGCGGAGTTCCTGTTCTATTGCCAGCAGCAAATCCTCCGCCTCATCTTCCTCCACCGTCAAATCGGAATTGCGAGTAATGCGGAACGGGTGATATTCCTGAATGTCCATCCCCGGAAACAAAGCTTCTAAATTGTGGGCAATCACCTGTTCTAGGGGCACGCCAGTCCAAACCGGAGATTTGCCCCTCTGCTGCCACTGTAAATCCCCCGGTAGTGGCAAAAACCTCGGCAAAACCTGCGGTACTTTGACGCGGGCAAATAATTCTTCCCGCGTGTCGGGATCCCTAACTACTACTGCTAAATTGAGACTGAGATTGGAAAGGTAGGGGAATGGGTGGCTGGGGTCAACTGCTAGGGGAGTGAGTACGGGAAATACTTGTTCTTTGAAGTAGCGGTGCAAGTAATTCCGCTGTTCTTGATTGAGGTCAATGTAGTCGAGAATGTAGATGCCGCTTGCTGCTAGTTTCGGCCGCAGGGTTTGCTCAAAATAGGCGTGTTGCTGAGAAACCATCGGCAAAAGCCGCTGGTTAAGGGCATCTAGCTGTTCTTGAGGCGTGCTGCCGTCGGAGGTCAATTTGCTGACTTTTGCTTGTACTTGCTGTTTGAGGGCGGCCACCCGCACCATAAAATATTCGTCTAGGTTGGAGCTAAAAATAGCTAGAAATTTGAGCCTTTCGAGGAGGGGCGTGCGGGGGTCGAGGGCTTCGTGGAGCACGCGGTTGTTGAATTCTAGCCAGCTTTGTTCTCGGTTGAAGTAATATTGAGGATCGCTGAGGTTGATTTCAGTGTAGGTTTTGGCGGGCGTCTTTTTTGGCTTGGGCATGGTTTGAGGGAGTCTATGGGAGGCTCGGTGATGGCATCTCTAGAAATAGTATTGTAGGTTAAAGGATTTGTTCCCATCTGCTTTTGGTCGATCGCACGTTTTTGTCGGTCATCCGCGAGGGTCTGGTATGCAATATGTGTAGGGACAGGGCAGTAGGGACACGGCACTACCGTGTCCCTTGTATGTTAAGAGTAGTCTGCTGGAAGACGATGAAAAAGTCTATCTGCTTCGGTCAGGTGAAGCTGGCGTGTCCCTGAGACCTTAATGAGTCTGTTGCGTAGATTAGCTCCCTAGATCCGAACGGTGACTGGTTTGATCCTGACACTGGACAGTATCTTAGGCCACTTTTTAAGTTGAGCCTGCATTAACAAGGTTACTTTCTGTGACCAGTCCTGATTCTGCACTTGTGCAGTTGAGAGCCAATGGAGGTAAGCGTACTATGACACAAACAGTTCTCGGCATCGACATCAGCAAGAAAACCTTTAATGTAGCCTTGATGCTGGAGAACGGCAAAACTAAACCCAAAGTCTTCTCCAATGACCCAGAGGGCTTCCAACAACTACTCACTTGGCTGAATCGACATCATTTGATACTCCCCATGCCTAAAGGCGAGGGGATTCTTGAAGAGTCCAAATACGAACTTTCAAGGGCAAAATCAAAGCGCCCCTACCGACTCCTTTTAGGCACAGCCCTAGAGTTGCCACTACTTTTCGCAAAATCATTAAAGTCAGTGAAGGAGTCGCCTCCTCCACTGCTCTCCAAAACGGAACGTGATAGTTTCCCATCATTCCGCTCCTCAATAAAACGGCTGTTGTCATCAGTACGTCATTCCCAACATATCGTTTTCCCAAACCCAGAGGCTTGGTTCCACTGGTGGCTTAGGTTTAGCACTTTTACAGCTAGATTTGTTACCGAGACTGCCATCATTGGCGGTCTTTGTGTCGTGGCAATGTCGATGAAGTAGCTGCCAATTATCATAAGATTCCTTTCCACCTTTCGATTTAGGGATGATGTGGTCAACTTCTATCGAATCTCCATCTTTGAAGTAGTTATCGCAGTGAGCGCATTTCCCTTTTTGTCGCTTGAGTAGTTTGGCTACTCTTGCGGGTATTTCGGGGTGTTCTCCCATTCTTGAACTCCAGTATATCCAGTCCCCCTCATAGGGTGATGCCATCCCTTTTACTTTTACATAGCGTTTTATTTCAGTGGAGCTATGTTGTATTAGCTTTAAAGGATTATTACCCTCTCCGGTTGCGAACACCCAGTTATTGCCTTCTACAGTTTTGAAGTATTTGCGGCGTATCCACTTTTTGCTTTTGTTCCTAGGACGATGATGACCCCATTTTAGAAGCTTCCAAACCACTAAGTGCCACAGCCTTGAAAATATTTTTTGACTGATGACTGTTGAGAAGTAGTTACACCAACCCCTAATGATGGGATTGAGATTTTTTATTAAAGTCGCTTGGTTTATCCCACGCGACTTATTTATTACTTCAGCAACTTTTTTTTCTGTAGTGCCTTTCCTGACTTTCCTTGCTGGGGGTGATAATAGTCTTAAAACCTAATAATCCGCCCCTGGTTCTTTCTCCGGAATTGTATTTCCCAACGGGGAATTGCCTGAGGTTTAATCCTAGGAAGTTGAATCGGGGTTGTTCATCATCTAACTTGTTCAGGGTGTGGGCTAACCTTGTCTTACTCGGTTTTAATTCTAACCCAATGCCACTTAACCACTTCTCTATTTCTACCTGGCATAGCTTTACAACTTCTACATCCTCATGGAGGAGTCGGGTAAAGGGATTACATCGCTGTAACCCCCTCCCCTCAAAACCGGACTTGTACCTTTCAGCACATCCGGCTTAAGCAAATTACTAGCTTCCACATGCTTCAGTCATTTTGCAGCATGAATCTGTTGATGACAGTAGAAGTGTAAGAATCGGAGATTTTTGTAGCTATTACTCCCACCCTGTTGTTTTGGTTCAATGTGATGAACATGCAGTTCTTCCCTCCATCTCGTTCTTCCCCGTTGAATAGAGATTCTCCGCATTTAGGACAAATGCATCCTTGGTTCTGAGCAATCTTTTGTTTACTG
>NZ_JAUBRB010000106.1:0-8102 GCF_036701585.1 Microcoleus sp. POL10_C6
GAGCATCAATACAGCCTGCTGCTCGACGGTCTTCACCGGAACAAAACGCATTGAGGGACGCGTTACCGCCTCACAGATCGCATCGGCCTCTGCTGCATCGGTCTTTCCACGCTTTACATAGGGTATTACGTAGGCAGGCGGCATCAGCCGGTTCGTGCCCCAACACGTTCAGTTCGCGAGCCCAGTGATGCGCTGACGCGCATGCCTCCACGCCGACGAGGCAGGCCGGAAGATCGGGAAAGAAGCCGACTACTTCCAGGCGCCGAAGCTTGCGGCGGATCAGAACGATGCCATCACTCCCGATCGCGTGAACTTGAAAACGGTACTCGCCAAATCCAATCCGACGGTAACAACCTCCTGTGGCCGCGAGCACCGGACCTCGGCCTTATCCGCCAAGAAACTGCGGGACTAAATTTTACAATCCCAACTAGCAATAGCTTTTAGAGTAGCGTCATAAACTACACCTATTTCATCTTAAATGAAAATCGAGGCCGCGGAGGTATGTTTATTGCAGAAAATTCCTGCCTTGACATCTTATTTATATCCCACGCGACCCTTCCTTTCCTTGCTAAATTAAAATATCCGGCATTTATAAAGTTTATGTTTGACATTTTCTTTGAGTTAAAGGAATGAAATGCTTCTTGACCACTAGTTGGCTCCCCTCGGAAGTTGTCCTGGGCCCATTGCTCGAGCGTAGGCACAGTGCTGCCGTCAAAGGAAACATTACCGGCGCTGTCAGATATTATACCAATAGCTAAACCGTCATATGCTCGCACATTCTTGAATGTAACGCCTTCGCTATCCGTCGCTGCAGAAAATGCTCCGTTTACCCAATACCTTACATCAACATTTTCGACTAGCCCCCCCCATCCGCCTTCGCCATTTTCGATTAATACACCAACGCCTTTGGGTGAGTTTAATCCTTCAATATACCCATTGCGAATAGTTGGCTTGATAGACCCATATGAATTGATCGCATCCTCAGTCCATGACGTACGCCCAGGATTTATCACGCTGAAAGTGTCAAGAGTGGGGTATTTACACTTATCAAACTGGACTAGTTGCCCCCTAGGAAGGGGACCTCTAATATCGAACCCTTCTATTTTCTTTATAATTGCGTGATCACTACGAAAAAGATAAACTCCGGCCGCACCCTTTTCAACGTACACATTTGAAATTGTTAAGTTATTTGAAAATACAGCTTGAATATTAACTCTTCTTTCAGGCATTGAACCTATGTTTTGACCTCGCTCCGGTGCCCCAATATTTACAACAACGGTATCTGATATATTTGCATTTTGCGACCTATTTATCACAATTCCGGGACCATTAGAATGATATACAATAACGTTTTTTATTTTGACATTGTGGAAACCATCTACTGTGATAGCAGGGCGCATATCGTCTGATTTTACTATCATATTTTCTATTTTTTGACCATCAAAACTTGCCTTAAAGGGGCCTGATACATAAACCAAAGTTCTATTTTTTTCTGACGAAGTACGATTTTTCAGCACTTCGTGCGCGCTTACATCCAGTCGATAAACGCAAATCATCAAAAATAGAGCTGTCGCAATTGTAGAAGTTCTGATCATAGACAACATTACTACTCCTTTATGTATTTATTCGTCTGCGAAGGCTCGAAATTTTGTAAGGTGATTTTTTAACCGCTGTAACGGCTTGGCGCCTTTAACGTTCGTGTGTCAGGCCTCTTGCTATGCCCTGATTTTGCTACTGGCAGGTATGCAGTTGGAAGAACGAGTTCCGCGTCAATTTAGAGAGCTTTGATGTTCGCGCCCCGGGACTGGCTTGCTCGGCGTAGACATTGAAGTCCCTGCCGCATAATCGTCAGTCAATTTCCTTGCCCCTATGTGCGTCCGGTTGAGCCTTTATTGGATAACAGCCGGATCATGCAATCCGGTGATTTCGCCCGCGCTTCACCATGGCCTAGACCGTGCGCGCCATCTTGTTGGCCAAAGCGACAGCTGCCACAATTCGCGGCTTACGTCCCAACACGCGGCCGAGCCAGTTGTCGGGGAGCACACCACGCCGGATGATCCAGCGGATCCTGCTCATTACACCGAAGATTAGCATCTTGCGACTGCCGCCTTGGCTCATCTTACTCACAAGCCTAGCATCGCCTTTCCGCCGGTGTATCGCTCTCGTGGGACCAGCCCAAGCCATGCGGCGAAGTTCCGTCCACTGGCAAAGGCCCGTAGATCGAGAGCAAACGTCATGATCGCATCCGCTGTTACAGGACCGACGCTTGGCAATTAGCAATGCAGCCGCATTGATTCGTCGATCTTGTGCGCCATAACCGCGGATCTGGTCCAGTTAAAGGGCAGCGATATCGCACACCGCACCCGAGAGCTGTGTTGCCTTGTTGTCGATCAACCCTCCAAGGGCTTTGATTCCGGTCGGCGCTTGCCCGACGACAAATCCAGATTCTGCCAGATAGCCGCGAGATCGGTTGATGAGTTGCGTTCGTTGTCTAACGAAGGATTTGGCGAGTTCTGAACGCCACCCCACGGGCCTGATGCTCGGCGCTCTTCACTGCCACATAATGATAGCGATATCGCAGCAAGGCTCCACCAATCGCTGCTTCGTCTGCCGCATCGTTCTTCACCTCCTGACGAAAGGCTTAACGTCAACGGCGGGTGTCTGGCGAACCTCGTGACCGAGACTTTCCGCAAACCGCCCCAGAAATAGCTGATTGCGCACGCTTCAAAGGGGGCTTGCTCGCGAAAGATGGTCTCAAGCGTTCCGCGCGAAACCATCCGATTTAACAGAGCCGCCTCTCCCAGGCCTGTGCCGCAGACCTGAGAGCTGCCCTTCGCGAGATCCATTGCGAGAATATGAACATCGGTCATGCGCTCCTTCTTGTACAGCGCAACATCGCGCTGGTCAGACATGATGCCGTCAAGGAGCCAAACCAGCGGAAGATGAGATCGGAAACGTAGACAAACGGTTCGGCTTAGCACAATAGGCACCATGCTCCGGAAGCCAGCCAGATTCATTACGCAAACCTTGTCGTTTCTCCGAGGAGGCCGCGCAGACCTCACAACCGACGAGGGTCGGGCGGATGATCGAATGCGCAAGATTGCGCTAACGGCAGCAGCCTCTGCCCTTGCGAAACTTGTTTCTATCGCGACATCATTGATAACCGTTCCTCTAACGCTTCACTATCTGGGCACAGAGCGGTATGGTTTGTGGGTTATCATAAGTTCTTTCACATTAATGTTAACCTTTGCTGATTTAGGCATCGGAAACGGCTTACTAACTGCTGTCGCGGTCGCCCGTGGAAAAGACGATTTTGATCAAATTAGATCATATGTATCAAGCGCTTTCGTCGTCCTAGGGTTAGTCGGATGCGTTATCATCACACTAGCGTTGGCTACTTATGCCCATATTAATTGGGCCTATATTTTTAACGTTCAAGATACGCTTGCTGTAAATGAGGTTCGCCCGGCGATGCTGGTGTTTTTTCTTTGTTTCGGTCTGTCGCTTCCTGCAACGATCATCCAGCGCCTCCAGCTTGGTCTGCAACTGGGGTTTATGTCTAGCCTATGGCAGTGCGCTGGTAGCGTTGCTGCACTGATTGGCACGCTGGTCGTAATATCCCTTGAAGCCGGATTGCCATGGCTCGTGCTGATGTTTAACGGCCTACCGATAATGGTTCTAATCATTAACAGCCTGGTTTTTTTCACCCGCACAATGCCCGAATCAGCACCTCAGATCCACGCCGCAACCAAGCGGCATGCGGCCGAGATTGGCAAGATTGGGTTTGTTTTTTTCATTCTCCAGGTAACTACGGCCGTAGCTTACACGTCGGATAGTGTTCTGATTGCGAACAAGCTTGGCGCCGCTGCTGTTGCTGAATTTGCCGTACCGGACCGTCTTTTTGCGTTAATATCGCTCGTTGTGGGCTTCGTGGTGATGCCGCTATGGCCGGCTTTTGGAGAGGCGTTCGCTCGAGGCGATCATGTCTGGGCGAAACGCACTCTGGTCAAGGGAACATGGCTTGCGTTGGGGGTTTCAACGGCTTTGGCAATTGTTATGGTAGTTGGCGGGAGAGCTATAATTGAGGCGTGGGTTGGCAGCACGGTGCAGCCGTCAGTGGCGCTGTTGATCGGGCTAGGAGCATGGAGGATCCTGGAAGCTACAGCGAGCGCCAGCTCAATGTATCTCAATGGGCTTAGAATCGTTTGGTTTCAGGTCGCGATCGCCACGATGACCGCAGCGGTGGCATTAAGCGCAAAACTGCTAATGGTAGAAAAATTTGGGGTCTACATTGTTCCTTGGGCAACCTTTATATCTTATGCAATGTTTGCAGGTCTGCCTATGTTATTATTCTTAAAAGCCAGGATAAAGTAATGCATATTGCAAATCGTTGCAAATTCATTGCGCGAAATATTACAACTGATTTCCGCAATTTCGTGCTATCCCCGTTATATAAGCATAGAAACGTTGGCAAAGATACACTTATCGATAGTTCGGCACAGATTCTAGGCTGGAGATGGATTACGATAGGAAGTAATTCGGTAATCGGAGAAGGATGTTGGCTTAACGTCAACAAATATGAAGGAACCAAGGCGCAGATCGTGATTGGGAACAACTGCTTCATAGGACGCCGTACAGTTATAAGCCCGGGCTCATTGATTGAATTTTCTGATTACTCTTTACTGGGTTACGGCTGTAGCTTTTTAGGAGCAGACCATATCTATTCGGATCCATTTATACCGTATGTTGCAACCGGTGCGACCACATCAAGTGAAATGCGAATTGGCGCCAACTGCTGGTTTGGCCACAGCGTAACCATTCTCGGCGGCATAACCCTCGGCTTTGGAAGCGTATTTGCTAGCACTTCGCTAATAAGAAAAGATGTCCCTCCATTTAGCTTAGTCGTCGGCAACCCCGGGCGGGTCATAAAAAGATATGATATGGCCCGAAGACAGTGGATAGAGATTGAAAAATTGGGTGGTGCCGAACCCGAGATACCATCGGAAACGGAATATATGGCGCAACTGTCGAGAAATGCATTAAATCTGAATATGCCCCGGAAAGCTTCAGGTCGCTCCCAAGGACACTCTATTTAAGTAATCAAGTTATGGAGAATGTATGATGAACTCAGCACGACGCTTCGTCCGAAAGCTAGTAAGGCCTCCGGAAGAGCGCCCGGCATTCGAGACTCTTATGATCAACCAAGGCCGTATTCTTACTAAGTTAAACGAGCAAACTGAAATCAAAAATATCTCTGAGGCTGAATTCAAGGTGTTTTCGCAGTGGGGCGAGGATGGTATTATACAGCATATTGTCGGTAAAATACCTGACATAAAAAAGACATTCATTGAGTTCGGCGTTGAAAATTTCTCGGAGTCAAATTGCCGATTTCTAATGATGAAGGATGGCTGGAGCGGAATGGTAATCGATGGATCACAAAACCATATCGACCACATTCGCTCCCGAGATTATTATTGGCATTTTAATTTGAATGCGACTTGCGCATTTATCACTAAAGATAACATTTGTGACTTGCTTGAAAGCAGTGGCTTTGCAAAAGATTGTGGTATCTTGTCGGTTGATATTGATGGCGTCGATTATCACGTACTCGAAGCCTTGAGTGACTGGCAACCGTCACTCTTGATAACTGAATTTAATGCCATTTTTGGCTCTAAATCAGCTGTAACTGTGCCATACGATCCAACATTCGTTCGGCATGCTAAGCATTATTCTGGATTGTATTGGGGTGCAAGCTTAGCAGCATTTGATCACATTGCAAAGCTCCGTGGCTATGCCTTGGTTGGAGTGAATTCAACCGGAAGCAATGCTTTCTTTGTGCGGCGTGACCAACTTTGGGCGAAGAGCGCTGAATTGACAGTTGAAGACGCATTTCGGCCGGTTGCCTTTCGCGACGCTCGCAACGAGTCAGGTGAACTGACATATCTGTCCGAGGAAGATCGGGTACAACTCATAGGCGAACTTCCACTAGTCGATGTTACCAGTGGCAGAACTATTTCTGTAAAAGAAGCCAGGGGTGATTTATAATAATGGATGGGAAATTAAATTGGGAGCAAGCTGTCGTACAATTTCGTAACGAGCCGGCCAATCGTGAGATAGCTGAGGCTTGTTATTATGATGACCCACTCTTGAACGCAGCTGAACGCTTTGTCACTAGCACCGAATGGGCATCTTTGGTATCAATTTTACCAAGCAAGCTTGGACAGGTCCTCGAGCTTGGAGCAGGAAGGGGTGTCGCATCTTACGCTTTTGCTCGCTCTGGATGGACTGTAACTGCACTAGAGCCAGATCCTAGCGACATTGTTGGTGCTGGAGCAATCCGCTGCTTGGCCGAACAGAGCAATACTAAGATATCAGTTGTCGAAGAGTGGGGAGAGCGCCTCCCATTTAACGATGCTGTTTTCGATGTAGTCTATTGCCGAGCCGTTTTGCATCACGCTCAGGACCTTAGTGCGCTAGTGAAAGAGATTGGGCGAGTTCTAAAACCAGGCGGCGTATTTTTGGGAACACGCGAGCATGTTGTTGATAGCCATTCTGATATATTGGTATTTCAGGATCAGCACCCACTGCATCGGTTGTATGGCGGCGAATTTGCCTATTTGATCGACGAATACATAGGCGCGATTACGGCAGCAGGCTTGAAGATTGATAAGATTTTAAATCCAATGGAGAGCGACATTAATTTATTTCCGCTAACGCGGAAGTTAATGAAAGAATCGATAGCAAGAAAGATAGGACTTCCTATGCTTTGGCGCATTATTCCCAATTTCCTATTGACCTGGCGTGGTGAAAGAATCTCTTCGCCAGGCCGCCTGTACAGTTTTATTTGTCATCGACCGCACCATGATTAAGAAGGTTTTGGTGACCGGCGCATCCGGTTTCGTAGGGCGACATGTAGCGTTGGCAGCGGCGCGACTGGGCTACGACGTGTATGGGATGGGCCACGGGTCGTGGTCAACCAAAGAAGCTTTAGGCTGGGGAATATGCCATTGGACATCCGCAGATGTCACACTGGATTCGCTGATTAGATCAGCCGTGGAACCAGATTATGTTATCCACTGCGCAGGCTCTGGATCTGTCGCGTTTTCATTGACCGATCCATTAGAAGACTTCCAACGAACAGTTCAGACATTTTTGGATGTTCTTGAGTATTCACGACTGCATACCCCGAATGCACGCATTGTTCTTCCATCGAGCGCAAGCGTTTATGGTGCTGCATTGACATTTCCTATAAGCATTAACACTATTCCTGCTCCGACGTCTCCTTATGGTGTTCATAAGCTAATAACAGAGCAGTTAGCTTCATATTATGCAAGACATTTTAATATGGCCATATCGATTGTACGCCTTTTCTCTGTGTACGGAGTTGGATTACGGAAACAACTTCTATGGGACGCGTGTAATAAGCTTAAAGTTGGTCCGGCAGAATTTGCTGGCACTGGATTTGAAACCCGAGACTGGATCCACGTCAATGACGCCGCGAATTTACTTTTGGCTGCAACCAACGTTGCTTCAAAAGATTGCCCTGTCTTTAATGGAGCTAGTGGCACCGGCGTCACAACAAGGGCAGTCGTCGACATTATATCTAGTGTCATGGGCCGCACCGAGCGGGCAGTGTTCAATGGAATTTCTAGGGCTGGCGACCCCATGCATTATGTAGCCGATGTATCGGGAGCACTCGACCTCGGATGGAAACCAGCATATACGTTAGAAAATGAGCTAGAGAATTATGTAAATTGGTTTCTTAAGCTTGATGATTAAATTGATCAACTTTTTACAGTAAGTATCTGCCTTTGGCGCCCAACTTTCGCCTCTTCGGAGTATTAGATGCTTAGGCAGGCAGCACTTCCTGATCAGTTTATTAGGCAAAGATCAGATCCAGAATAAACCGAAATTAGCTATCGTCAAACTTCTGCGACTGACCGTCGCGCGCTTACGAAACCCAATCCAGGCTACCTTTGCCCGGGTCATGAGCTTTTTGACAGAGAGTGCCTCGTTGACGGCAATACCAAGCCAATTGAGTTCACGTCAATTTGTCAGTAGTGCCGCAGCAACGGTTCGCACCCCAAGACGTCCTATGGCTA
>NZ_JAUBRB010000008.1:0-171528 GCF_036701585.1 Microcoleus sp. POL10_C6
TGATTTTAAATCACCCTAACCTTCCTTCAGTCTTGTCTTATGGTACTCTGGCTGCTTAAAAACTGTCCGGAGTATTGTCTTAACAGATATATCTAAATCATGATTGATGGCTGGCTGCATGATTTGCTCCTTAAAATGGGTATTCCGGAAAATACCTAAAACCCTATCAGGGATTGAAACTCGACTGTGCAGCCCTGAGTCGATCGGCAATCCCTCTGCCGGAAAATACCTAAAACCCTATCAGGGATTGAAACGGCACGGCTCCAAGGATTAGAGGGATACGCCTACGGCCGGAAAATAACTAAAACCCTATCAGGGATTGAAACGCTTTTTGCTTAAGTGTTGCGAGGTTGTTGCGATCGGGCCGGAAAATACCTAAAACCCTATCAGGGATTGAAACATGATCAAATTTGGAAACGTCGGATAAGTAATAGCCGGAAAATACCTAAAACCCTATCAGGGATTGAAACTAATTTTTAATGCTTTTGCTACTTTTTTTGGCTTAGGCCGGAAAATACCTAAAACCCTATCAGGGATTGAAACTACTTTGGCTAATCGGTACAAAAAGCTTGCAGACGCGGACGGCCGGAAAATACCTAAAACCCTATCAGGGATTGAAACCCTCACCATTACTACGCTGTAATTGTTTAACATACTGCCGGAAAATACCTAAAACCCTATCAGGGATTGAAACAATGGGGGAGTTTTATTTATTCCACCTGAAAAAGTAAGCCGGAAAATACCTAAAACCCTATCAGGGATTGAAACTACTCAATAACTGTCGAGGGTGCATCGTCGGTAAGCCGGAAAATACCTAAAACCCTATCAGGGATTGAAACATCGACTTATTGAAGAAGAAATTCTCCCTGATGGCGCCGGAAAATACCTAAAACCCTATCAGGGATTGAAACCAACTTTTGAGTAAGCTCCGACAGAAATTCCTACCGCCGGAAAATACCTAAAACCCTATCAGGGATTGAAACGGCAATTATTACCTCTAACAGCGCCAGAGGTTTGGGCCGGAAAATACCTAAAACCCTATCAGGGATTGAAACTTGGAATTCTCCACCCATACCGCTGCGAGGGAAGCCGGAAAATACCTAAAACCCTATCAGGGATTGAAACCACCAATTTCTAGAGTTCGCTGACGCTTGGCATCTAGCCGGAAAATACCTAAAACCCTATCAGGGATTGAAACGCGCATCAATCTTCCGCAATACAACTACGATCGGTGCCGGAAAATACCTAAAACCCTATCAGGGATTGAAACATTTTTTAGACTTGCGATAATCCCAAGGCTTTTCGCGCCGGAAAATACCTAAAACCCTATCAGGGATTGAAACGTAGCAGTGTAAGCTCAAACCGCTTAAAACTTCGGGAGCCGGAAAATACCTAAAACCCTATCAGGGATTGAAACTACCGCTCCATCACGTCTGGCTCGAATTGGGTAAATTCAGCCGGAAAATACCTATTTCCCCATCTAGGGCTTGAAACGCCCAAACTACAAAATTATTGGCTCAAAAATAGACCTCTCCTCTCTCTTTTTATCTCCTCCCATAACCTCAAGCAATCGATCGACTACCCGCCTCCAAGTAAAATTTTCAGCCACAAAAGCCGGGCCCGCAACCCTAGCTTTCGCAGCGATTCCAGGCTGTTCGATCGCCCCTTGCATCAAATCAGTCAAATGTTCCCACTCAGGAGCTAAGATAAATAAGGTTTCCCCGTCACTCGCCACAGCCTTAAATGTACTCTCGATCCGCTGTGCAAAGTTCGATCGCGTAAAATCATCCGTAGGGCCGCCGGCAGTGCAAATAACCGGCAAACCAGAAGCTGCTGCTTCCAACACCGGCAGATTAAAACCTTCTGCCAAATAAGGAGAAACATAAGCATCTGCTGCTTGGTAAAACTCTGCTATTTGAGCAAAAGATAGCTGGCTACCCGTATAAATTAATCTCGGTAAAACCCTCGCTCTTTCGGCATCGTTGAGCGCAACTCGGCACGCTTCAGCAATCTCGTCTCTGGACGGATAAAGCAGTTCTGAACCTTTTAAAACTAATCTCGCATCTGGATATTTGTCAACTACCGCAGCGAAGGCTTTTAATAAAGGGCGAATACCTTTGCGATCCGTTTGCCCTCCAATGTTTAAAAATATAAAATAGTTTGACCAGCCGAAGCTTTCGCGCAGTGATTGACGCCGATCGCCCGCAGCAGGATAATAAATCTGAGGATCGACTCCCAAAGGTACAACGGCAATGCGATCTGCCTCAACTCCGCTGCGAATTAAGCCAGCTTTTGACCAAGCTGAAGGTGTAATAATTTTCGTTTCTGAGTTAACCCCAGTTTCGGCGATCGCCTTAACACCCATCGCCTGTAATACTGTACTGGTAACAATCCCCCATTCTGTCGCTGCAAATACCCAAGTTTGATCGCTGGTGGATGCCGAGAAGTCCCACGGGCAGTACATTCGCAGGGTAACATCCGCTGACTGATTTACCGCAGGGTTCTTAATGCTGCGAAGTAATGTTTCATTTGGGCGATCGAACAAACTAATTTTCGTCTCCCAAGCTGCGTCAATGTAGGGCATATCGCGGTGGAAAAGCTCAATTTGTCCTCGCCGGCGACTCCCTACGGGATAGCTGCGCCGCGCGTGCATTTCCAGCAGTTGAAATTGATTGGCTACGCAATAGGAATGATAAATAAAACGCCAGCCTTCAACAATAATCTGCAATTCAAAACTCTCGCTTTTGGAATTAAAAATTAACCTAATAATCATAAATTGGTAATTAGTAATTAGCCCGCAGAAATTACCAATTACTAATTACCAATTCCTTACTTAATCACTTGCCAATCCATAATCCGCCACTGTCCCTCTTGACGGATCAAGTCGTAGCGCACGCGCAGGTTTTCGTTGCGGGAAGAAACGAGCTGATCGCGATCGAACACTTCGGCTTTTTCCGCGACTTGGGCTTCTACTTGAGCGCGATCGGGATTAGTCGGATTCGTCTTAACGGCATCAACTTGCAGCTTGTGTACATAACGCTGGTGCGCGTTGTTTCGCTGTTGAGCTTCTGCCATCAATTGCCAGCGAGACAAAGCCGGTTCTGTCAGAACTTGCTTTAATTCTTCCACAGCGTGATTGGGGCCCAAAGCCGCTGCTTTCGCCGACAGCCAGCTTTGAACTAAGTCTCTTGCTGCTACCTCAGTCATTGCTCCCGACACTGCGCCTGTGGCGCTCGGCTCTGGCGCCGCGGCCAAGGCAGGGATTTCTACGGGCGGTTCTTCTAGGCGGACAAGGGCTTGCTCTCCTCGGAGGGGGCCCGATAGGGCTTGCATGGCGTTAGCCAACAGACTGAGTATTAACCACAGGAATAACAGGCTCAGGACACCTGCGACTATAAACAAAGCCAGCCTGTTTGGAGGCATGGACTTGACTTGGGTGGTAATTTCTGCTGCCTTGGTGCGCGCCCGATCGACAAAATCGCCCTTTAGCCCATTGCCGCTTGCTCCGCTGCGCCCTGAATGTTGGCGTCTGCGTTGTTTGGAAGTCGAGTCTGCAGGGTGTGGCACGGTAGCTATCGGGAGAGAGACGGGGGCAACAGCGCTCGACGCGGCCACCGTTGCCTGGGATTTCGTTCCCGAAGCTGCGGTGGAAGCCTCGCCCGGTACGGGGGTCAAAGTGACCGTACTGGCTCCCTGCTTGGCTGTGGGTGGCTGTGCAGGTATGGCAGCGGGCGATCGGCCTGCTGTCGGTTGCAGTCGCCCTGGGGGCTTGCCGGAGCGGGGCTGCACGACGACCCATTCGTTGGCGGTTTCTGCGTCCTGTGGCAAAGCTTCTAGGTAAGCTTGTACTTTCGGGTCAGCAAAGTAGTCTTTCAAGGACACTGACTCGTTGGCCAAGTCGCGGAAGTGGGGAAACACTTCTTCTTGTAGCCAATGTTCGGCGTACAAGCACAGTCCGGGCAACAAGTCAGGTGAATCTTGGGAATGTTCGCGAATGAAGGCCAGGGGTTCTTTTTCCGAACTGAGTTCGAGGGCTCTGCTGGCTTCTTCTGTCTGGCCCAGCAGCAGGGAACAAACGGCTTTTTCCAGGTGAACGTCTTGGCGGCGACCGAGCTGCATCAGCATCAGCTTGGCGCGACGGATCATCGATGGCTGTCTGGCCGCAAATCCTTGGGCTAACAGGGTGTAGACCGAGAGGTAAGTGGCGACTGCGGAGGGGCGGCCGGCTTCGGCTTCAAATAGCGCCTGCTGCTCGCTGCTGGTTAGGTGTTTACGCATCTGCTGCACGAACCGGAGGAAGTCTTCTATTCCTAAACCCGATCGATCGTCTCCCGAACCGTCGATACCGCCTCGTTCTTGAAGCATTTCTCGCAGGATTTGCAGTCCCCGGCGACGCTCGGCGACTTTTTCTTCGGGAAGTGATAATAGCTCTAAAATGTTGTACGGACGGAGTTTGTATATGTCGGCTTGCATTTCACCCCTCACGCTTGCAAATAGGCTTTCGCGCAGCAGCAATTCTTGACCTGCTTCTAATGATTTTGCGGCATTTTCGTACTGACCTTGCTGCCACTGTTCGCGGCCGAGTTCTAGACAGGCAAGGCTGACAGTTAAAACTATATCTGGCCTCACGAGCTGCGGGTCGCCGAAACGACCTTCTGCGATCGCGATGCTGCCATTGTTAAGATACGGGCGACCCAGCTTCTGTACGAGTTCGTATTCCCCCAGTTCTTGCAGTATGAGCAGGGCTCCTACGAATTGGTTGTCATCGATTTCAATACTTGGAGTGTGGGGGTCGGGAGCAGCCTCTAAAGCCTTGGACTCTGCCGGAGCGGTTTCTCCTGCGTCTTGCAGGACTGTGGCCGTGCCTGCTGAGGTTTTTGACCTCTGGTGCTTGGCTTCCTGTGCGGCTTCCGACTCTCGATCGTAAGTTTTGGCTAAAAAACTGGCATCGTAAGCTTTGCGCCCCTCTGAGTCTGACAGAACGGCGCAGGCTTCATCGAGCAGTTGTTTGCGGGCGACAATCGCAACTTCGGAATACTCCCGGCGCGGAAGCTGTAAAGTTCGATCGCGGTGAGCCTGCTGCAACTGTTCGGCAGTAGCTTGAATCGGTAGACCCAAAATCCGGTAGTAATCTAGTGGAATTAACATAAGTTAAAGAACTGTCCACTTCCCCAAAGCGCTAGCAACTGAATTAGCCTATCTTAAGTGACATACTCCCGCAAACCAAATCAAAAATTCTGGTGTTGGCTTCCAACCGCCCCATTCACGGTATCTTGGACTTGTCGTAGAGATATTCTGACTTTTTTCCCTCTACAGCGTTTTACAGTGAGGAAAATGCCTTGCCCCACTGCCCGTCAGCTAAAGGAGTGGTTTGACTCTTGAGCATTTTCGGGTTTGAGAGTAATGGAATTATATCATTCGTTTGCATGGGGTTTAGATGGGAGTTGGCTCTCCGAGTCCCCGCAATCCGCCCCGAGGGCCAAACTCATTTTAACAATTCGTGAACTGTTGCACAGAAAACGTTTGATCGTTTTCTGCTGCGGTTGTGTCCCATCTGGGTTTAAATTTAGATGTCTAGGAAGCCGATCGTCGGGTATTAATTATTTATGGTTCAGGAACGGACTTTACCAGTTTTTGACGCGCAAAGCGTAAACATTTCTCGCGATGAGGGCTTAATGCTCTACGAGGATATGGTCTTGGGGCGCTACTTTGAGGACAAGTGTGCTGAGATGTACTACCGGGGCAAAATGTTTGGTTTTGTCCACTTGTACAACGGTCAGGAAGCTGTGTCTACAGGCGTGATTCGATCGATGCGCCGGGATGACACTGATTACGTCAGCAGCACCTACCGCGATCACGTTCACGCTTTGAGCGCGGGCGTGCCGGCGCGGGAGGTAATGGCGGAGTTGTTCGGGAAGGAAACTGGTTGCTCGAAGGGCCGCGGCGGTTCGATGCACATGTTTTCGGCCGAACACCGACTGTTGGGAGGTTATGCTTTTGTGGCTGAGGGGATTCCTGTAGCTACGGGGGCGGCTTTTCAATCGAAGTACCGCCGCGAAGCTTTGGGGGATGAAAGTTCCGATGGCGTGACTGCTTGTTTTTTTGGCGATGGTGCTGCAAATAACGGGCAGTTTTTTGAATGTTTGAATATGGCGGCTTTGTGGAAGTTGCCGATTATTTATGTTGTGGAAAACAACAAATGGGCGATCGGGATGGCCCACGAGCGAGCTACTTCTGATCCGCTGATTTACAAGAAGGCTCATGCTTTTGGCATGGCTGGTTTTGAGGTTGACGGGATGGATGTTTTGGCGGTGCGGGAAGTGGCGAAAGAAGCTGTAGCGCGGGCGCGAGCCGGCGAGGGGCCGACTTTGATTGAGGCTTTGACTTATCGCTTTCGCGGCCATTCTTTGGCCGATCCTGATGAGTTGCGTTCTAAGGAAGAGAAGGAATATTGGTTCCCTCGCGATCCGATTAAGAAGTTGGCTGCTGATTTGATCGATCGAACTTTGGCAACTGCTGAAGAATTGAAAGAGATCGATAATAAAATTCAAGCAGTAATTGATGATGCAGTCGATTTTGCTGAGAAAAGCGCTGAGCCAGATCCTAGCGAATTGTATCGGTTTATCTATGCAGAAGATGAGTAAGCTTTTGTGCATTTAACTTGTATGTTTAGGGCTGCCAGGATGCCCAACCCCTACTCCCCACAAGAGTGATAGATCCCCGTAGGGACAGGGCGAAAGCCTTTGTCCCTACTGCACTTCTTCAACCTGCAATACGCTGTAAGACTTACGTACAAACTCTACTTGTAGGGTGTGCACTGCGAATCTTACTACCATAAATTAGGGCTAGAATCAAAGGTAGACTTTATAGACGAAAAGAGAGGCGATATGATAAATCTCGATCGCGATCTAACTCAATCCAGCAAAAATATGGGTGCAGTTCGAGTCAAAGTCAAGCTAACGAATGCCATTGATGAAGAGTTAGTCAAGAGAGGATTGCTCAATCCAAATCTGTTGCGTGTGTACGAAGCTGAAGCACTCATAGATACTGGCGCAGTACGCACAGCTATTCCTGTAGAAGTCTGCGAACACCTGGGTTTAAGAATTAGGAGTCAGGAAATAGCAAAATATGCTGATGGCAGACAAGAAACAGTAGGATTGACTGGGCCTATTATCATTGAAATAGAAGGGCGCGAGACAATTGAGGCGGCAATGGTTTTAGGCGATATGGTGCTAATCGGCCAAACTGTGTTAGAAACTTTAGATTTGCTGGTAGATTGCAAAAATCAGCGTCTAGTTCCCAATCCCGAAAATCCCGAAAGGCCTGTATTGAGAGTTTAATACTAAATTCAGTTTAAATATTTCCTTTATTTGTAAGGTTCGAGTGCTAATATCGGCATGATTCCAGCATTTTTAATTTGCACAAATTTAAGGGTTTACAAACGCTTTTAGTCGTAGAGCCATTCTTCAAACTCATCTCGATCCATAAACTTATGGTTTAATTATTGCGAAATAAATCGACCGAAAAAGGTAAGGCTCGGCTCGCTGGAACCTGTGAAATTAATTTTTTTTGAGATTGAATTTCATGAACGCTTAATGATACCGCAAGTGCGGTATAACATTCTATACTAAGTGTTGACTGCCGGAAACAACCACAAGATTAGCCGATCGCCCATCCTGTATATTGCCCCAAATACAGCGCCGCCCCCAACCCGCAAATCTCCCTTGCAGAAAGTACCACAAATGTGATACGGTTGAAGCTTGTGTCCAAATAACACCAGTCCATGCCAAAACTCAAAACTCGCAAAGCAGCCGCAAAGCGCTTTAGAGCGACCGGCAGCGGTAAGATCGTGCGCCGCAAAGCTTACAAAAGCCACTTGCTACAGCACAAAAGTTCAGCTCGCAAAAGCCGTCTCTCTAAGCTGGTCGTCATCGACGAGACCAACGATGCTAACGTGCGGTTAATGCTTCCATACTTGTAAAGTTTAACGGAAATTAAAGATGACACGGGTAAAACGCGGTAATGTCGCCAGAGCGCGCCGCAAAAAAATTCTCAAATTAGCCAAGGGTTTCCGAGGCGCACAGTCGAAACAGTTCCGCACAGCTAACCAACGGGTGATGCAGGCCCTGCGTAACGGTTATCGCGATCGCAAAAAACGCAAACGCGATTTCCGCCGCCTGTGGATTGCTCGGATCAATGCTGCATCGCGCCAGCACGGCACGAGCTACAGCAGACTGATCGGCAACATGAAAAAAGCCAACATCGAAATTAACCGCAAAATGCTGGCACAAATGGCGATCATTGACCCCGCAACATTCGGTAAAGTCGTGGAAATGGCTAATCGAGCCGGAGCCTGAAAGTTAGGTTGATTTTCAGAATGCACAAAGCAGAAGTAAGAAAGATTTAACTGTCTGCCAGAGAAGGAAAACTCCTGATGAATTTAGGAGGTTGAGACAAACTTTCCTTCTTTGTTCTTACTTCTGGGCTGTTGCTTTTTCAGAAATCGCGATCGGGCCGGTCGATCGCTATTTCCTTGTTTTTTATACAGTTGCAGAGGCAGATATCAGAGATTTCTACCGCCTTAAAATAAATAAAACCTTCCGCAGACCTACCTAAATTTAAGAAAAACATGGATAGTAATTTGCTCATTATTTACTTGTCAGTCCTGCTCGCTATACTCGGCAGCACTTCCTGGTTTGTGGTGCGCCAGATTCTCAAAACTCGGAAGCTGGAAATGTCTCTGGAACGCTTAGAAAATAAGCTGACAGTAGAAAAAGGAACAGCACAGGAATACTACGAATTAGGAAGTATCTATCTAGATAAAAAGCTTTACTCCCAGGCGATCGTACTGTTTCAAAAAGCCCTGAAAGCCAAAGACTTAGAAGGCGAAGAAAATCAAGCTGTTATTTACAACGCCCTCGGTTTTGCACACTTCGGCCAAGAACAGTACGACATCGCCATCCGCCACTACAAAGAAGCCCTGAAGTTGCAGCCAGAATACGTTACATCTCTCAATAATCTGGGTCACGCCTACGAGCGCAAGAAATTAACAGCCCAAGCCTTGGAAATCTATGAACAAGCTCTCGCCTGCGAGCCAGACAATACCACGGCCAAACAGCGAGTAGAGTCCCTTCGGAAGCGTTTGGTAATCTATAATTGAGCGCCCATGTTAGGAGCAATAGAGATCCCGCAAACCTGGTTTCATTCAGAAACCGGGTTTTTTCTTCACATAGTCCAAGATACTAAACTATCCAATACATTAATGCGTTAGTTTTTAAGAACAGGAATTCCAAGTGAAGCTCGATCACACACCGTCCCAGCACTTTAAATTAATGTCAAGATAAAAGCAGTACCTGCAATACCGGTCAGTCCTAACAATAGAAGGAGGAGAACGTAGTGACATCAATTCTCGTTGTCGAAGATTCGTGGTTGACTCGCAGGGTAATCTGCAAAATTCTCCGAGCAGAGGGATACGAGACTTGGGAAGCATCCAGCGGCCCAGAAGCTCTAGAACAGCTCGGCACTAAAACTCCAAACTGTATGCTCTTAGATCTGCTGATGCCAGAAATGGAAGGTCGGGAAGTCCTGCAAGCTATGCGCGATCGAGGATATAAAATTCCAGTGATCGTAATTACCGCAGACATTCAAGCCAGCACCCGCTCCGAGTGCATGGATCTCGGAGCCCTGGCAGTCATTCACAAAATGCCCAACTCAGACGAACTAATCGGGTGGATCAAAAAAGCTCTCAGTGTCAGCGAGGAGAGCGCCCAATGAAATTAAGCACTCGACAGCTCGATGCTTTGCAGGAACTCGTCAACATCGGGATCGGTCAAGCCGCAGGGGTTTTGAATGACATGATCGACTCCCCGATTCGCTTGCAAATCCCGTACCTTCAAATTCTGACTCCCACCGACGTGGAAGAAGAGTTAGAGCAGCACCTCAACGGCGAGCAAATCGCCGCCGTCCAGCTCAAATTCACAGGCTCCTTTGGAGGCATTGCCCAGCTAGTCTTTCCCACCAACAGCGCTGCTTTGCTGGTGACGATGCTCACAGGCGAAGAAGGAACTCACGATCTCGATTCAGTCAAAATTGGTACGCTGAGTGAAGTGGGAAATATTGTAATTAATGGGGTTATGGGTGCAATCAGCAACGTGCTTCAGCAGCGCCTGAACTACTCAATTCCCACTTATAGTGAAGGGACGATTGCTAGTTTGCTGATCTCTGGCGGTTTAGCTACTGATACAGTTGTTTTATTAGCCCAGACCAGTTTCATGATTGAAAGGCTTCACATTGAAGGAGATATTATTCTTATTTTCAATGTTAATTCCTTTGACACCTTGTTGACTGCTATCAATCAACTTGCCGGGGGTCTATGATTGAGGAGAGCAAAAGTATTAAGGAAAAGTTTGGGGTTCTCGACAGCGTACCAGTCGGCGCCTGCTTGCTGCAAGATGATTTTGTGGTGCTGTTTTGGAACACTTGTCTGGAAGAGTGGACTAAAATTCCCCGCAGCCAAATATTGGGAACAAAGATCACAACCCATTTTCCTCACCTGAGTCAGTTAAAGTACGCCACTCGCTTCAAGCAAATCTTTGCAGGAGGCCCGCCAACAATTTTTTCTTCTCAAATTCACAAACACCTGATTCCGGCAACTTGGCAAGACGGCCAGCAGCGAATTCAGCAAACTACTGTGACTGCTGTGCCGGCACTGGAGGCTGGCATTGAAGAACAGGAGATTAGAGACTGGATTCTCCATACTCTTGAGCTGGAATCAGACGGTAATGTCGGCTCCCGATCATCAAGAAGTGCTTTTGTGTCTAGGGAATCTCCACCATCAGCTTCGTCATCAATATGGCCGGGGGTCAATGCCCCATCGTTCTACGCGCTGTTGGTGATTCAAGACGTGACCGACCTCACCCACCGCATCCAAGCTTACCGCACAATGCGGGATCAAGCTTTGGAAGAAGTGCAAGTGCGTCAGCGGGTGGAGGAAGAATTGCGATCGAGCCAGCATTTCATCCAGCAGATTGCTGACGCGGCGCCTTATTTGCTCTACATCTACGATTTGACTCAACAGCGCAATGTCTACGTCAACGGTCAAGCTTCTAAATTGCTGGGCTACACTCCCAAAGAAATTTTACAGATGCAAACTGCTTTGTACTCGAGTTTGGTGTACCCAGAAGATTTGCCGAGGCTCAAGGCCCACCAGCAAAAATTTCCCTCGACCCAAGACGGGCATATTTTAGAGTTGGAATATCGCCTCAAACATCGATCGGGCGAATGGCGCTGGTTTCGCTGTCGCGACCAAGTGTTCGCCCGCACAGCCGACGGCTGCCCCAAACAAATTTTCGGCACTGCTCAAGATATCACCGAGTACAAGCGGGCAGAAGAGGCGCTGCGGCAGCAGAACGAACGAGAACTGCTGATGGCGACGATTACTCAGCACATCCGCCAGTCTCTGGATTTGGGGGAAGTGCTCAGCACGACAGTTACAGAAGTGCGTCAGTTCCTTCAGGCAGATCGAGTGATGATCGTCCGCTTCAACCCCTGTACCGGCAGTCTGTGCGCGGGCCCGGCGACGGGGGCGGTGACAGTGGAATCTGTAGCTCCCAACTGCCAGCCCATGTTGGGGGAAACCCTGGAAAATTTCTGTTTTGACCAGTTCTATCTCGAAGCATACCAACATCGAGCGATCCGACCGATCGCCGATATCTTGGCCGCGGATTTGCCGCAATATCAAATTGACTTGCTCGCACAATTTGCGGTGAGAGCTTATTTGGTTGTGCCTTTAGTGCAAGGAGACGAGTTGTGGGGGCTGCTGATGGCCCACCAGTGCAGTCCCCGGCAGTGGATGCAGTTGGAAGTAGAGTTGCTGTCTTCTCTAGCCACCCAGTTGGCGATCGCGATCAAGCAAGCAGAACTATACCAGCAGTTGCAAGCGGCCAACCTCAAGTTAGAGCGCTTGGCAACTTTAGACGAACTCACACAACTAGCAAACCGCCGCCGTTTCGATCAGTATTTAGAAATGGAGTGGCGCAGACAAGCCAGGGAACAAACGCCTCTGTCCCTGATTCTCTGCGATATTGATTCTTTTAAAAGCTACAACGATACCTACGGGCACCCAGGGGGAGACGAATGTTTGCGACAAGTCGCCGCGGCGATCGGCAATGCAGTCAATCGCCCCGCCGATTTAGTAGCTCGCTACGGAGGCGAAGAATTTGCCGTTATTTTGCCCAATACCGCGATTCAAGGCGCGGTGCTGGTAGCCGAACACATAGAGCTCAAAATCGCAGCTTTACAGCTTCCTCACGCTGGTTCTCAGGTGAGCTCGTACGTCACTCTCAGCCTGGGCGTCGCGAGTATTGTCCCTGCATCTGAATCGGGAGCCGAAATTCTGGTTGCTGCAGCCGACCAAGCGCTTTATCAAGCTAAACGACTTGGGCGCGCTCGTATCCAACTTTACCAGCCTGAGCCTGCTGCCAAGGCGAATGGGACAGGCACTTCGATACTTCCTGTAGATTTTTCCCTACCCAATACTAATTTACCCTCTCCCACTAGCGCTTGACGAATTGCCATATTTGTGGGTTCCGAGTAGTTATACCACTACGTAAAAAATGCCCCTGTCAGCGCGTGATCCAAACCCTGATATCCCTCTTCTGTCACTCTGCGAATTAAAGAAGTAAGAAATAAGCTAGCTCAAACATAAAAATAAAAGGGTTGGAATTGATTTATTCTATCAATTAAATCCTTGAACCCAAGTAATAAATTAAGATTACCGAATATTAGACCTCTTGCAAAATAATTTTCTGATATAATCAGAATTTTGGCTTAAGTAGGGCTTGCTGAATAATTGATCGCACGTTACGTGGCGAAAGGTTAAGAGAGCGTGCGATCGAGAGTAAAGTGCAAGATTGACTGGTAAAATAGGTCAAAACCCGTGCATCACCATCTACGAACGTGTACCGAAAAGTTGAGCTTGCTCTTAGTCCCCCATCCGAGTTTGAACTGCCCTTCGGGGGAAAGTTGTCAGCAGACAACCGTTGGGTAAAAATGGCATCACTCATCCCTTGGAATGAATTTGAAGCAGAATATGCTAAAAATTTCCCTACAGAAAAGGGCGCGCCAGCCAAATCTTTTCGGATGGCTTTGGGGGCATTAATCATCAAAGAAAAACTGGGCATCAGCGATCGGGAAACCGTAGAACAAATCCGCGAAAACCCATACCTACAATACTTTATCGGTCAATTAACATACAGTAATGAACTGCCATTTGACCCATCACTATTAGTTCACTTCCGCCAACGTATCGGTGCGGACCTAATCAATAAAGTGAACGAACGCACAATAGAAAAACTTCTAGAAACCACCCCAAGCCCACCCGAAAAAAAAAAGGATTCGGACGAAAAAAATGAGTCATCAAATCGAGGAAAACTGATTGTAGATGCCACCTGCGCCCCCGCCGACATCAGCTATCCGACCGACATAGGACTATTAAATCAAGCCCGAGTTCATACCGAAAAAATCATAGACATCCTCTATAAATTCCTCAAAAATCAAATTTCCAAAAAACCCAGAACCTACCGCAAAAAAGCCAGAAAAGATTACTTATTCATAGCCAAACAAAAACGACCTTCTCGCAACAAAAGAAGACAGGCAATTAAAAAACAATTGCAATATATCAAAAGAAATTTAGGTCATATTGAACAGCTAATCGATTTAGGTGCGAGCCTAGAAGGTCTGAATAAAAAGCAATATAAAACCTTGCTAGTCCTCACAGAAGTCGCTCGCCAACAGCAATGGTTATTTGACAATAATAAACAGAGCATATCGGACAGAATAGTAAGCTTAAGCCAACCTTACATCCGTCCTATAGTCAGAGGAAAAGCCGGAAAAAATGTAGAATTTGGAGCCAAACTGTCAGCCAGTTGCTTTGAGGGGTATATATTTTTAGACCGAATAAGCTGGGATAACTTTAATGAATCAGGGGACTTAAAAGCACAAGTAGAAGCCTATTATAGATTCACAGGATACTATCCTGCATCAGTTCACGCAGATCGCATTTATCGTACAAGAGAAAACCGAGCATGGTGCAAAGAAAGAGGAATTAGGCTGAGTGGACCTCCCCTAGGAAGACCTCCAGCAAATGTGAGTAAAGAAAAAAAGAAGCAAGCCGCAGAAGACGAAAAAATTCGTCAGGCAATTGAAGGAAAATTTGGACAGGGTAAACGAAGATTTAGCTTGAACCGAGTGATGGCAAAACTTAGTAATACTTCCTCTACAGCCATTGCAATTACTTTTTTAGTAATTAACCTTTCTACCTGGTTGCACCGGGTTTTTTTGTGTGTTTTTATGCCGAGCAGACCAAACAACACCTGTTTTGAGATTGAGAATAAAGTTCAATTATATCTGAAGCAAATTAACACAGAAAAACTTATATTAAATCGAGCTACAGGATATCCATCGCTCCTGCTCTTGGTTGGCGATCGATTATTCAGCAAACCCTAAGTAGAGCAGATTGCAGGTTATATCAGCACTTGACAATTATGAGTTGGCTCTCAGGTCTAAAACTCAAAACCTTTAATTCTAACATAGATTTTTTTTGCAAGAGGTCTATTTATAACCAAGGATAAACCAACCAAAATATAAGGATAGTTTAGATAAGCTGTTGTGCATTTAAACTGTGATACAAAATTACCATGATTTGTGTTTTTTAGTCCCATTGAATAATCAACTCTCCGTAAGGATTCAGGTATCTGAAACGTAGCCACAGAAAGACTTATAGAATTCAAGTATTCGCTAAATCAACAGCTTAATTTTCAATAGGTACGAAAATAAAAATTTTCAGGATTTCTTAATAAGAATGGATATTTGATGATTATTCCACCAAATGTTTACAGCGTATAGGTTTTACTGCTTTTCGCATGACCTGAATCCTTACAACTCTCCTTCCTTTAAGACGGGATATAAGAGATCTCTTGCAAAATATTTTTGTGCCATTATGGAAATTTTAGCCATTTTTATAATCTAGCAGGCTAGGCAAGTTTAAGCAGATGCCAATCTACCCAATAACTCAAACTTTGACCTAAAGTTGAGCAAAGTTTTAAGGCTCACACATATTTTTTTGCCACAGGCTTATTGCCAGAAGTTAGGTCCAGTAGTAGCCTGCCATCCAGTGATTTTAGAGCAGTTTCTCAAAGATTTTTGGGATTATTACCGGGAATTATTAGCTTACAAAGATTGCCCGAGTGCAGAAGCTGCACGGGAATTAAAGTCTAAATTTTGGCAACTTTTTGACACTTTAAGCGGTTATGAGTTATTGTATCAACGAAAACAATTAACTGCTGCCAAAGCATTTCTTGTTGCGAGCGGGTTTTAGAGCATCCTGAATTACCTTTGCATAATAATCCGGCGGAGTTAGCTGCCCGGACTATGGTGCAGCACCGTAATATTAGCTATGGGAATCAGACTATTGAGGGGACTAAGGCTTGGGATACTTTTATGTCTATTGTTGCTATTACTTGTCAGTTGGCAATCAGTTTTTTGAGTATGTGCGTGACCGCATTTCTCAACTGGGAAATATTCCATCTTTGGGGACTATTATTCTAGAAAAATCTTCTCTTCTTCCCTTGGGCTTATCCTGGTAGCTAGAATAACTGCTCCCCCTACTTATTGAGCAGATAACCTCACAAGCTTGATTTGGCACAACCGCTAGCCTTCACCCCAAGCTGACAAGAAGCCCATTATTCTCAAACGCAACATTTGTTCAAGAACACCTGGGTTTTAGCACCTGCTTGTACGTCCGGTGAGGCTTGCCACCACCGCCACTAACTCGGCAGCATCTACGGGTTTTGTCAAGTGCATCTGAAAACCTGCTAATAGTGCCTGCTGACGATCGTCATTCCGGGCATAAGCCGTCAGCGCGATCGCGGGTAGCCTACCGCCCCGCTGCACTTCAAATTGACGCAACTTGCGGATCAGGGAGTAGCCATCCTCATCCGGCATCCCAATATCGCTCACTAAAACATCGGGGCTGCGATCAGTTGCGGTTTCGATAATGGTCAAGGCCTCCTTGACCGAAGCCACAGCCATGACATCAGCACCATACTTTTCGAGAATTGTGCTCAGCAACTCTAGCGCGTCAGCCTCGTCCTCTACAACTAAGATTTGTAAGCCTTCAAGGGTCGGCGAGGCCTGAAACCTCCCATGCGCCTCGACGATCGAGTTTAATGGCTCTGGATCGCTCGGTGGTAGATGGATAATCATCACGGGCAGTTTGACTGTAAAGGTCGTCCCCTGTCCTATCCCTGGACTCACTACTGTTACAGTCCCGCCATGTAATTCAACTAATTGACGCACAATGGCTAACCCTAAACCCAACCCCCCATAACTGCGAGTGGTCGTGCTGTCGTGCTGGCTGAAGCGATCGAAGACAAACGGTAGAAAGTCCGAGCTGATGCCTGCCCCAGTATCGCTGACAGTAATTTCAACATGGGAATTAACCCGCTGCAAACGAATCTGGACTCGCCCGTCTTTAGGCGTAAATTTGAGGGCATTAGAAAGTAGATTCCATACAACTTGCTGCAACCTATCGGCATCACCCAAGAGCGGGCCAGCTTCTGAATCGAGCACGCTTTGCAGGCGAATAGACTTTGCCTCAGCCGCCAACTGTACAGACTCAATCGCCGATTCAATCACCGGCACGAGGTTGACAGGACGGACTCGGAGGCGCAGTTTACCTGTGATAATGCGAGAAACATCGAGGATGTCTTCGATGAGCTGGGCTTGAGACTTCGCGTTTCGCTCGATCGTCTCCAAAGCCCGCGCCACCTTATCCTCACTCAGGTTTTTCTGCCTTAACATCGTTGACCACCCTAAGATCGCATTGAGAGGAGTTCTGAGTTCATGAGAAAGAATCGAGAGAAACTCATCCTTGGCACGGTTGGCTGCCTCTGCGTCTGCCCGAATTATTTGTTCACGCATCAATAATTCGTCTTTGGTGCGATTAGAAGCTTCCAGTTGGGCAGTGCGTTCCTGCACCCGTTGCTCTAGCTCCACATTAATCGCCTGGATACGGCGGCGACTCTCTTCTAGTTCCTGGTTTGTAAAGGCAAGTTGAGCTGGACTGGGCGTATCGAGTGCCACTGGAATTAAGGGAATCAGTAAAAAGGTGAACGTATAGAAAGACCAAACACCAGTGACAGCTTTGATCAGTCCTGAAACCCAATAAATGGGGTGCCAAAGTGTCACTATTCCCATCAGGTGCGTCGTGCCACATAATGCAAAGATAAAAAAGAAACCCACCAGCAGCATCACGGTGTGAGCAGGCAGATCCTTACGCTCATTCGTAAAGTAAACAATGGCAAACGCCACCGAGTAATAAGCGAGGGTAGTCAAGGCATCGGACGTTAAGTGCAGCCAGACTAACCCCGGTTTCCAGAGGTAACAATGCCCGTGAGGAATGAAATTATTAGAAAAGAAGGTGCTCAAGAGGTCAGGCATATTAGTTTACGGCACTGTCAAGTTAATTTAGGGGGTGTCATCAATTCAACCAGATGACCGCAGCAGCCAGAAGAATCGCACGCCGGAAAGTTCACCGCCCTAGGGTGATAGCGCGTCGCGATTGCCTGATACTGCTTGAGCTTGGGGAAAAAGTTCTCAATCAAATGACGGGCTTTGTACAATTGAGCATCGTAAGTTTCCAGGGTCTTGCAATTGCGGCGAGGTGAAATGACGGTGATCTTCCCCTCGGCATTGAGGCGGTCAATCACACGCTGATCTGGATCATAGCCCTTGTTAGCCAGCAGTGTATCCGCCACCAGTAATGGCTGCAGTTGGTCGCCTCCTACTCGCGTCACCAGTTTGTCGGGGGTGAGGTGAAACCCCAACGGATTGCTCAACGCATCCACGCGATCGCATGAATCTTGTTACTCAATGGCCCTTTGCTGCCTCCAATTGCTTCATTCCTACGCTCCTCAAAAAGCTCAGCAGGAAGATGTTTCTTTCAAGTGGGAAAATGCCTGAATTGAAACTAAGTGTACCGCCGGGAAATAGTGGGTAAATGTGATTTAATATATGTCGTCAAAATTCGCTCCTAAAAACTAAAATAAAAAATGTTAGAGTTCGATCGCCTGTTCCAAACAATCGAAGAATTAGTAATGCTGCACTCACCCAGCGGTGCGGAGTCGGAAATTAACCAGCGGTTGATGGAAAAATTCGCCGCCCTAGGAGTGAATGCTTGGCTCGATCGCGCGGATAATGCAATCGCCCTAATTAAGGGCCGCAATCCCGAAAAGTCGATCGCCATTACCGCCCACAAAGACGAAATTGGCGCCCTAGTTAAAACAATAGGCGAGAGTGGCCGCGTGGAAGTCCGCAGATTGGGCGGCGCATTTCCTTGGGTTTACGGCGAAGGCGTGGTGGATTTGCTCGGAGACAAGCAAACAATTAGCGGGATTCTCAGCTTCGGTTCCCGCCATGTTTCTCACGAATCTCCTCAGAAAGCTCAGCAGGAAGATGTTTCTTTAAAGTGGGAAAATGCCTGGATCGAAACTAAGTGTACCGCCGAGGAATTAGCCGAGGCCGGAATTCGACCGGGCACGCGGATGGTGGTGGGAAAGCACCGCAAGCGCCCGCTGCGGTTGAAGGATTGGATCGCCAGCTACACTCTGGACAACAAGGCTTCAGTGGCGATTTTGCTGGCTCTGGCGGAATGTTTGAAAGAGCCTGCGGTGAATGTTTACTTGGTAGCGTCAGCGAAGGAGGAGGTTGGGGCGATCGGAGCTTTGTATTTCACCCAGCGCCAGCCGTTGGACGCGCTGATCGCTTTGGAAATTTGCCCTCTGGCGCCGGAATACCCGATTCGTGACAGCGAAAACCCGGTCTTGCTGGTTCAGGACGGCTACGGAGTCTACGATGAAGGATTGAACGCCCAATTGCGCGCAGCAGCCACAGCAGCCGATGTAGAGGTGCAGTTGGCGGTAATTAGCGGTTTTGGGAGCGATGCTTCGATCGCCATGAAGTTCGGTCACGTAGCCCGCGCCGCTTGTTTGGCTTTCCCCACCCAGAACACCCACGGGTTTGAAATTGCTCATCTCGGGGCGATCGGCAATTGCGCCGCCATCCTCAAAGCCTACTGTGACGAGCTTTCGGACGACTAGAAAAAAAAGTTTCGCAAAGTAGTTGACAGATTGGGAAAGATTAGTTAAGGTAATAAAGGTGCGGAACACAAGCAAACGCAACGACGCGCCCCCATCGTCTAGAGGCCTAGGACACATCCCTTTCACGGATGCGACGGGGATTCGAATTCCCCTGGGGGTATTGAAAATTTAAGTCTGATATCAAAGTGATATCTAGTATGTGGGGTGGGCATTTTGCCCGCCCTTATTGCTATTAGGACTTACGCACGGATAGCCAGAAACCGGGTTTTTGCTGAGAAGACACGTGAGATCCCGCAGCAACGGCAAAAATCGGCTTGATTTAGTTTGGTTCCTGCTGCAGCGTTGAGCGATTTACCCCGGATTATTGAGCCGATACATAGGCTCAATATAGTTGAACACTTAGACAGCTAATAGCAGCAAAGGGAGTGCGATGTACATACCTGTTACTTTCGACCACAGCGGCATCCAAAGGAACGAAGCAATAGAAATAAAAGTCAGAAACTTTAAAGACTTAAACTTACAGGAAAGACATATTGAAGAGTTCTTACGCAAAAACATTAATTTGCTCTTTGGGGATGACCAAACTCTTCTAGTTGTAGGTCAACAAGTTCGTAATGCGAGTAACGGGATTAGCGACCTGACTGCCATTGATGCAGATGGCAATATTGTTCTAATCGAAATTAAACGCGACGTACAAGACATCAAAGCCAGAAAAGAACCTTTTGAATTTCAAGCTATCAGGTATGCCGCGAGTTATGCCAAAATTTCGACACCTGAATCCCTTGTAGAGTTGGTCTATAGTTCGTATATAGAGATCCACAAAGATGAGTATGAATTAGGTGATTTGACTCCTAGTGAAAAAGCGAGACGAGAGTTGAATAAATTCTTGTCAAGCAATGACGCACTCAAAACCTTTAACAAAAAACAACGAATAATACTTATAGCCTCATCCTTTGATGAGCAAACCCTTTCTGCTGTTGCTTGGTTGATTGCAAATGGGGTAGACGCCATCTGTCTTAATATCACTCCTGTTTTTATAGGAGAGCAAGGTTTTTTGAGTATTGATAAAATTTTGCCTCCGGCACAACTGGATGATTTTTACGTGGGTTTAGCCGGAGAATCTTCTACAATCAAGGAAGAAATTATATCCACTGCTTCTGCCTTTAATAGAACTTGGCTACCTCGAATGGACCAGTTGTTTGAGTGGGAATTAATCAAAGCTGGGGATAGCATTGAAATTAAAAATTTTGAAAGCTCTGAATCTATAATAATTGATGATACATTTGTCAGATTTAATGGGGAAGAAATCTCCTATAATAATTGGGGAAAGAAAGTTACTGGTTGGTCTTCTATAAATATTTATGAATGGGCAATGCTTAGTTCTATTAAGAAGACATTACATGAACTAAGGATGGAAAAAATGGCAGAGTTGGAAGCAAAAGCCAGGCAAAGTGAAAAAGTTTAAAACGAAGATGTGGGATAGATTACAAAGTTGTGAGAAGGGATATTAGATCGTGTCCGCTCGATCGAAATTTCTGTAGTAGGTTGGGTTGAAATTAGTGAAACCCAACATCAACTTTTGTTGGGTTTCATTATTATATAGCAATCATCAATCTCGCAACTTCAACAACGGTTCAATCTGCTGCCTTTGAAACTGCAATTCATCCGCCAAAGGCTGGTAAATTTCCCGATCGCCAGATTCATTGCAATAATCCCACAAACCATTGTAACAGTGCCTGTCGTCGTCCCAACCTGGGTGGTTGACAATCGGATACAAGCAGATTCCCTCTATCGGAACTCCTGCTTTCATCGCCCCCATTACCTCAGTGCACACATAATTAAACCAGACAGGTCTAAAATCGTCTTCAGTACCTGTTTCTGCGATGAATAAGGGGCGGCGGTAGCGCTCAAACACTTCTTGCAGCATTTCACGAAACGGGCGATACAGCGGATCGGTGTATTTCATCGGCTCTTCATTGTGAATCCACTGATTGCGATCGTAATAATTCACCCCAATAATATCGAGATATTTTTCCTTGCCGCCAAGTTCCGGGCGAAAACGTCCAGCCAACATATCCCAAGCTTGATATTGAGATAAGCGATAACCTTCCGCTGCGTCCCGATCCTCCGGTTTGTCAGGATCGGCAATAATGTTAATTGTGGGATCGATTTGAACGATGCGAGTGCGGGGATTGACTTCCCAAACTGACTCTATCGCTGCGATCGCAGCTTTGACTAACTGGATTTTGATCTCGTCTCCCCGCCCTTTTGCAAACGGATTGATGTAGGCAACATCGCCGCCTGCCCAAGCAATAAATGAAATTTCATTGACAGGTGTCACGAAAGGTGTTTGGTCTGTTTCCTCAGTTAGCACTTCCATAAAAGCGCGCACCATGTTTGCAAACCTGGACACAAATTCGGGACTGAAAATATCAATATCGTCTGGCCAGCCGTAGTGAAACAAATCCCAAATTACCTGCATTTTCATGTCGCGGGCGGCCCGGATAATTGGCAGGGAACTGGAAAAATCGTATTTTCCGGGTGTCTGTTCAATTAAGTGCCAGCGGAGGCCTTCGCGGACTGTATAAATGCCTTGTTCCTGCAAGCGTTGGTAGTCGGCTGCTGCAAATTTATCGTGACCGGTGGCGGCTGTGACATCGAGGCGTTTTCCAGATTGCACTCTGTGGGTGGAACATTCAAATCCGCCCATGAAAAAACTTTGAAACATCAATCGAATGGGTAATGGGTCATTGGGCATTGGGCATTAGGCATTGGGCATGGGGCATGGGGCATTGGGCATTAGGAATTTAGAAATTGGTAATTGTTAGCAATTAACTAATAACTAATAACTAATAACTAATAACCGATCCCCCATGCCCCATGCCCCATGCCCCATGCCCGATTAGCACTGAGTAATAGCTTGCGGCTGTGAACTTTCTTCGGGAATATCCCAGCCGAGAGTTGCCGCAGCCATCGTCTCTAGGGGAAATTTGGGAGTGCGATCGGCATACAGCAAACCGTTAGCTTCTTGGTAAGTATCGGTTAACTGCGTGTAACAAAATCCACTGAACATTTCCACTTGGTTTACCACCTTCAGCAGCGCGGTGTAGCGCCTTTGCAGTTCCTTCGTGTCCCATGCGCGCACGTAGCCCCAAACCCTGTAAAAATCCGGGTTTTCGTGGCCGGCGCAGGCGATGCCACCGAATTCTGTCAGCATCATCGGCTGTCCTTGGTGCGGGTGGCCGTCGAGGGTGAGGACTCGCCCGCCGGGACGCCCGCGATCAAACAAATCTGCTAGCTGGACTTCGGGCCCGTAGCGCTTAGCTAGTGTTTGCGGGTTGTTGTCGTAGTCGTGAATCGCCAGGATGTCGGTATCGATGCTTTCCCAGCCGTCATTACCGATGACGGGGCGAGTCGGATCGAGGGTTTTGGTTAAGAAATACAGCGCTTGCACGTAGTTGCGGTGGGCTGCGGCTTCGACTAAATTCGGAACTCCCCAAGATTCGTTGAACGGTACCCAGACTACGATACAGGGGTGGCTGGCGTCGCGGTCGATGACTTCTGTCCACTCCCGCGTCAGCCGTTGTACGGCTTTGGGAGTGAAGCGGTAGGCGCTGGGCATTTCTTCCCAAACTAGGAGCCCCAGCACGTCAGCCCAGTACAAAAATCGGGGGTCTTCGATTTTTTGGTGCTTGCGGACGCCGTTGAAACCCATTGCTTTGACTAATTCGACATCGTGGCGCAAAGCTTCGTCGGAAGGGGCAGTCATCATGGTGTCGGGCCAGTAACCTTGGTCGAGCACCAGTCGCAAATAGTAGGGGCGGCCGTTGAGCATGAAGCGATCGCGCTGGATGCTGACAGTCCGCATCGCGGTATAAGATTTTACCTCGTCGAGGAGTTTCCCGTCGGCCCACAACTGTACTTGAGCGTTAATTAACGTAGGTTTTTCGGGGCTCCACAGCAATTCGTTGCGGTAGTCGTCGATACCAGGGTCCGAGAGGGCGATACGGCGGTGGATTTCGCCGTTGATGACTTCGTAGGTGTCGTTGACTAGCAGCAAACAGCCGATCGACAGTTTAACTTTAATCTGGATTCCCGACTGGCGATCGCCCGCGACAAACGCTTCAAAACCGATTTCCCAGCGTTCAAACTGCGGAGTCCAGCGGATGCGCTCGATATAAGTGTGAGGCACCAATTCTACCCAGACTGTCTGCCAAATCCCGGTCGTGCGCGGATACCAAATACTGTGCGGCTCTATTTGCCAGTCTTGCTTGCCGCGCGGTTTCTCCAAATCTTGCGGGTCGTCTTGGGCCCAGACTGTCACCCGCTGCGGCCCGTTGAGGTTCACAATTGCTGTAATGTCTGCGGTGAAAGGAGTGTGTCCGCCTTCGTGTTCTATGACAAACTGACCGTTCACCCAGACGCGGGCGCGGTAGTCTACGGCCCCAAAGTGGAGGAGAACTCTGCCTTCTGTGTGGGGTACGTCAAATTCGCGTTCATACCAGCAGTTGGCGTGAAAATTTGTGTCGCCGATCCCACTTTTTGCGGATTCTGGAGCAAACGGCACTTCTATAGTGTGAGTCCACTCAGAAATATCGATCGGCTGCACGCAGTGGCCCGCGTCATCGTAAGCAAACTTCCACTGACCATTGAGACAAATCCAGTTGCTCCGGCGCAGTTGGGGGCGCGGATAACCTGTTTTCCGTCCTTGAACAGTCACCTTACTATCAAGAGTTGCAGACTCTTCTATTTCACAATTTTCTAGTTCTCTACCTAACCAACTCATCGGCACATCTACCCAAAGTTATATTTATAGGTTAGCTACAATTACCACCACTTTGACAAGTTTTTTGCTGATTAATTTGCAAAAGTTCTGCCCATTAAAACAGCCTCATCTGAAGGCTCTCTTGTGCTGAAGTCATTAGTCAAAAGAAAAAAGAATAAACCAGGAAGATTTTTCCTATGCGCCACTCTCCCCCTCTCCCCCTCTTCCTCTAGCTAGCAAGACTTTGCAAACCTCCTAACGGTTCAGTTGGGTCACTTTTGAGATAAAAGTCTTCTGCAAACGGCAAACACTGAAATATTTGCTGTAGTCCCGTGAGTTCAAAGAGAATTCTAACTTGTTCGCTCATGGCAGAGATCAAAAGTATACATTCGCTGTCTCTCACTAATTTCACGATCGCCACTACAGCCATTAACTCGGAATTTTTCAGGAAATTTATTTTTGAGAAATCCAGCATCAGAATTTTGCCACCGCTTTCAATGAGGCGCTGTATTTCTTTCTGAAACTGAGCAAATTGAGAAACTTCCAAAACCTCATGAGACAAAACAATTTTAACTAGAACGTTCATTTTTACCTCAAAGCTTGTTTGAATTATTAAATAACTTTTGATAAAAACCTAGTAAGGTGCTCAATCAGCACCTTACCTTTTTACCAGGAACTCGCAACTTCCAGCTACTTGCTAACAGATTTGCCGTTGCCGTTGCCATTGCTGTTGCCCTGGTTGACAGCAGCGACTTCTAGAGAAGCTGCGGCTGGGCGATGGGAAACTCCATTGGATGAGCTTACATTAGAGGCAGAAGCGTTAACATTTTCTACCAATTCAATCACCGGCTTGGTAGTAATTTGTTTGTAAGTTGTCAGAGCTTGAGCGACCACTTGATCCATGTTGTAATACCTGTAAGTCGCCAGCCTTCCCACGAAAGATACTCCCGGAGTTGCATCAGCCAAAGCCTTATATTTCTTGTAAATTTCGGCATTTTCTGGACGCGGAACTGGGTAGTAAGGGTCTCCCTCAGCTTGGGGATATTCGTAGACAATGCTAGTTTTTAGATGCTCTTGTCCGGTGAGGTATTTAAACTCGGTGCAGCGAGTATATAAATGCTCGTTGGGGTAATTTACCACCGGTGCTTCTTGGTGTACGGCTACGTTCAGTGTTTCGTGCTTGAATTCCAAGGAACGGTAAGGAAGTTTGCCGTAGCAATAATTGAAATAGGAATCGACTGGCCCGGTGTAAATCATTTCTCCGTAAGGGATAAAACCCTCAATCTCCCGGTAGTCGGTATTCAGCATCACCTTGATGTTTGGGTGAGAAAGCATCTTTTCAAACATCCGAGTGTAGCCGTGCAGCGGCATTGCTTGATAGGTATCGGTGAAATAGCGATCGTCCCGGTTAGTGCGAGTGGGTACGCGCGCAATCACTGAGTTGTCGAGTTCTGACGGGTCCATGCCCCACTGTTTGCGGGTGTAGTTGCGGAAGAATTTCTCGTAAAGTTCGCGACCGACTTTGCTGACAACGACATCTTCGGAAGTGCGAATGTAATCTTTTGGTTCTGCTACTTTTGCGAAGAAATCTTCGACTTCAAATGAGGTGAGATTCAGTCCGTAAAGTTTGTTTACGGTGTTGAGATTGATCGGAATTGGCAGCAGTTGACCGTCAACACTGGCGAGGACTCGGTGTTCGTAAGGCCGCCACTCGGTGAAACGCGAAAGATACTCGAAAACAGGGCGCGAATTGGTGTGAAAAATGTGGGGGCCGTATTTGTGTACGAGGATGCCGTGGTTGTCGTAGTGATCGTATGCGTTGCCGCCGATGTGGTTGCGGGTATCAATTATCAGGACTGTTTTTCCAGCCTCATTTGCTAGTCTTTCGGCAATGACGCTACCTGCAAATCCGGCTCCGACGATTAAATAGTCAAACATTGAAACACCTCTGATTGTGGGTAAGGGTAAGGGTAAGGAATAATTGGTAATTGGACATACAGCGAGGAATGTTGAGTGTTAAGTTTTGAATCCGTAAAGTGTAACTCTTTAACTTCAACCTCAACATTCCTAACTTAAAACTTTCATCTTGGCTTCGGCTTTCTGCCGTTTCTCGTCGATCGCACTTTCGATCAACCCCAGCATTTCGCCCCAGGTATTGTCCCAAGAATTGTCTGCTAAAAAGGCGTCTACTTCGCTCAGCCACTTGGTGTGAACGTCCGAACTTTCGCTGAGGATTTCTTCGGCACAAGCAACGAATTCTTCAGAATTGCTAGCAATCCGAACCAAGCCGTTTTCTCCGTACGGCCGCACCACGTCGCGGATAGGAGTAGAAATCACCGGTTTGCCGGCAGCGAGGTATTCTGGAGTTTTCGTGGGACTAATAAACTTAGTCGATTCGTTGATCGCAAAAGGCAGCATAGCGATATCCCATCCGCCAAGATACGCTGGCAGTTGTTGATAAGATTTGCCGCCGAGATAGTGGATATTTGGGTGAGTTGGCAGAGTTGTCGGATCGATTTTTGCCACCGGGCCAATGATGACTAAATGCCAGTCCGGCCTTGCTTGGGCAATGCCCCCCAGCAGTTCGATATCCATGCGTTCGTCTATAACGCCATAAAATCCCAAACGCGGGTGAGGAATGTCTTTTTGATCCGTCGGTTCTTGTGAAAGATTCCTGGCTGTCGCAAAGTGTTCTTTTTCGATGCTGCTGGGGAAGGCGTGAATGTTTGGGTGCTGGTGCTGTTTAGCTTCGTAAAGGTTGTGTCCCCCGGTAAATACTACGCTAGCGCGCTTTAATAATTGGTTTTCATTGCCTTTTAAATCCGGGTGCGCGCCTTTGAATGCTGACAGTTCATCCATGCAGTCGTAGACTACAGCTAGCGGCTTTAAGTGGCTTGTGAAACTGACAGCCATTGGTGTGTAATACCAGAGGATGTACTGGCTAATTTCTGCCGCTCGAAACAAATCATCTAGCATGGCTTGCTGAGCAGTTTGTGCTGTTGCTTCGCTGGTTCCTTCACTCAGGTGCGGTACTATTACCCAGACTCCGCTTTCGTGGATGCTCACATCAAGCCACCAATCTGTAGCCGCGCTAAACACAGGTTCTTCTACAAAGAATACGCGACGAGTTTTGGCACAGCGACTCAAGAGATGTTGCGGACGTTGATAGACAAAATTCCAGCGCAAATGGGACAGGCAAACTAAATCTGGTGCATCTAAAGCCTCAGTTTTTGATAAGTTGGCGCGCAATGCGGGCGACGCAGCGAATTGAGATGGCGATTTGGCTGGATCTATAGAGGTAAATCGGATCTCCCATGCTCGCTCTTTATTGCTATAATTATTGTTTACTGAGTTTTCTGGGGGCGACATATTAGCCTCTGGAATTTGTCAATGAAAATTTGTCCGTTAAAATTGGTCAATAGGATATATTTCTCAGCAGGGTCTTACTGAAAGTCGCAAGCATAAATCTGAGAACTTTTATTGACGAGCAAGCGGCGCATTCAGTGAGCCAAACAAAGAAACTGTTTAGCTGCGGTAAGAACAGGCTTATCTGCTTTTTTCAGAATTGAAACTTAGAGATAAGTTAATATGGTTTGACTTGCTATTGTTGTTAAATGTAACCCAGTTTTTTTGCCCTAACTTCTATCTGAAGGATGACTTTTCTCTCAGGAGACACCTAGCTTGCACGCTGGGTTCAAAAGCCGTTAAGATGCCGATCGACCTTGTAAAATGACTTTTAACTGGCAGGTACGGGGTGAAAAAAGAGCGAGTTTTATTGCTTTATTTGAAGATGAGAGAAAATTTGCCATCAAGTTTATGTTGCTTTTTGATTTGACAAACCTTGCTTTTTTTTAACTCATCCGATCGCTAATTTAGAAAATTTGTATCCTAATATACAGAAGATTGACCGACATTTCTGACTTCCGATAGATTAACAATTGACAGTTTATAGAGTGGGGTTAAACTCACCGAAGAACACCTGTCTCAACAATACCCAAGAAACCAGGCAACCGCAACGATAAACCTAAGATTTTGCGCGAGTCTGCGGCAAGAAACCCAGGTGATGACATCTGCGCTGTGGGCGTCAGTTTAACCTCGCGCCCCCAGCACAAATGTCAATCATCCCTCTCAGGGCGGCTTCGCCGATATCTGCAATCAAACGCCAAATATCCACGTAAACCCGCGACTAGAAAATAGCAGCTACTTTACAGTCGGCGGCTGTCAATTTTGGCGATTCCTCCTCCAAAGGCAAAATCTTGCACCGTCGAACTCTTTAAGAAATCGTGAGGGAAACCCAATTCAATTGCACTTACTTTGTCTAACTGCTGCATTTGTTCCGGGGTTAATTCAAACTCCAAACAAGCGAGATTTTCCTGAAGTTGCGAGAGTTTGCGCGAACCCACAATCGGAATAACTGCGACTGGCTGTTGGATCAGCCAATTTAAGGCTACTTGAGAAGCAGGTTTGCCAATTTTGGCTGCTATTTTGCTAACTTCGTCCGCAATTTTGAGGTCTCGTTCGTTAATTTTTCCCGATTCAGGTGAATTCAGCCGTTTAGCTTCGCTGGCTGTTTCTGAAGTGTTGTATTTTCCTGTCAGCAAACCTGCTGCTAGCGGACTCCAAGCTGTGACGCCAATATCAAAGGCTTTTGCCATAGGGATCAAGTCCCGTTCAGGAGTTCGCTCTTTTAAAGAATACTCGATTTGCAAGCCGATAAATGGTGTCCAACCGCGCAGATTAGCGATCGTATTTGCTTGAGAAATAATCCAAGCCGGCGTATCGGAAATGCCGATATAAAGAATTTTGCCGGCGCGCACCAAATCGTCAAAAGCGCGCATCACTTCTTCAACGGGTGTGGTAAAATCCCAAGCGTGCAGCCACAGCAAATCTATGTATTCAACTTGCAATCGCTTCAAACTTGCCTCTACTGCTTGTACCATATTTTTGCGGTGGTTGCCGAAACCGTTGATTTCGCCATTCTTCATGTTGAGGCTATACTTAGTGGCAACTACCCATTTTTCGCGATCGGCTGCGATGAACTCACCGACATATTTTTCGCTAGTACCGTTGGTGTAGAGATTCGCGGTATCAATGAAATTGCCGCCCGCTTCTGCAAAGGCGTCGAACATTTTCCGGCTTTCGTCGTAGGAGCTCCCCCAACCCCACTCTTCCCCAAAAGTCATGGTTCCGAGGCAGATTTCCGAAACGCGAAGTCCGCTGTGACCTAGTAGTTTGTATCTCATGTCACCCTTCCGCTAGTTAGTGGTTGTTAACAGTTTAGATCGGGATTTCCCAAACTGTTGCCATCAGTCGGGGTGGCGGGCTTTTGTAATCTGTTAGCGTGGCGCTGAAGGTTGAATGTTTTGCCAAGTTAATCAAAATGTTGTAGCAGGGGCGAGACAGCATCGCCCCTGCGTTTAGTTTAAAAAGCGCGCAGGGGCGATCGTCTGACTAATGTATTTAGGATTACATTGCTAAATAAAAATACACTAAAACTTAAAAATAAATATCTATCTTTAGATAGGTATTTTATGAAAGAAGTTAAATAAAAAATTGTTATCTTAAATATCAGAAAACCAGACAGAACTAAAGAAAAAATTAATGTAGCTAAATTAACTTTTTAGCGTTATAGTGATTTATAGATTACAAAAACTAGGTGACTCACTTGGCTGATATCGTTGATACCGCCGTTTCGGCTGGATCTTTTACAACCCTAGTTGCTGCTGTCAAAGCTGCTGGTTTAGTAGATACTCTCAAAGGCGCTGGCCCCTTCACAGTTTTTGCGCCTACTGACGAAGCTTTTGCTAAGCTTCCCGCAGGTACTGTAGAAGCACTGCTTAAGGACATTCCTAAGCTCACAAAAATCTTGACTTATCATGTCGTTTCTGGCAAAGTTATGGCCGCTGATGTGGTCAAGCTGAAATCTGCCAAGACAGTGGAAGGTTCAGAAGTGAAAATTGATGCTTCCAATGGCGTCAAAATCAATGATTCTACCGTTACAACAGCCGATGTTGCTGCTGATAATGGTGTCATCCACATTATTGATTCAGTCTTGCTTCCTGCGTAAGCACAGATTTAGATAGCGCAATACTATCTTGAGGGCGGTGGCTGTTGTTAGCCACCGCCCTGTTTTCGTTGATAGTGGAAAGTTAAATATTTTACGCAGCTCGATAATTAAAACTATTATAGAGCAGCGGGCATTGGGCGATCGCACTCAGCTTGAGTCCGTCCCAAATTTTTCGCTGCTGAATTTACCGGGAAAACAGCTTGTAGGCTAACTCCCACAGGTACTCTGGAAAAAATTTTATCAAAAAAATCACAAAGTGCGATCGACCGCGTTAGCAATTGCCGATAATTAGCGGCCCACTTATTTTGCACTCGCGGGCTGATTGCCGGTTGATGCGTAGATACCATGCTACCAAACCCAACATTTCTCCGAGAAACTGGGTTTACCAGGCCTTGTCCTAATTAAGATACAATAAGAGCCACAAAGAAAGTGCGATCGACATTATTTGACATTCAAGCTATGCAATCTACAACTCAGTCCGAAACAGAACTGGCGATGGACGCTCCCAAACACGGATTGCCCGTTACAATTATTACAGGATTTCTCGGTATTGATTAATGCAGTTTACAGTGTTTTAGAACGCCTAGAAAATATCGACTATCTAGTAGTCGAAACAACCATATTCGCCCCAGCCGGCGGCATTCCCGACGATTTCGCTCACCCAGACTTTGCACTGCCCGTAAAAAGTAAGTAGAAAGTAAATTTATGTCGGTGGAAAGAGCAAAAAAAACTATTTATTTTAGCTCGCCACTGGGAACATTTGACCAGTTGATGCAGGCAGTTATCGCCCAACCTGCACTTACAGCCAAAGCTAGAATTGCATACCCCCGTTTTCTAGCTAAAAACTGTCCTTGGAAACACGCCATAGACCAGTTGCTAGATGTCATATTACCCGAAAACACGAGCTATAAAATTGAGAAATCCACTTTGTAATCAATAATTTTGTAACCAAATAACCCTTTTTGTTAAGGGTAACGGGTAATAGGTAATTGGGCATTGGTAAGGGGTAATCGGTGATGGGCGAGCGGTAACAAACCAAAACTAACAACTAACAACTAACAAATAAATGCGTATAATTGTTGAAGGCTGGCGCTTTTTGCCGCACTCCTACGCGATAACCAATCAATTTCAGCTACTAGAAATGCTGAAATATCCCAATTTAGAACTTTTCCACAAAGATATCCCCTATCTCGACGAAAATTGGCAGCCAGCAATCGGTTTGTTAGATGCAACTGCTGAAGCAGCAATAAAAAATATTCCCCACCCTTCCGCGTCTATAAAAGCAGACGCTACCTTACGGATCTCAGTACCTTACAATTTTGCACCCTCAAATACAAAACGGACGTGCTTGTTTGCCACAACAGAATGGGGAATTCTGCACAACGAAAACTTTAGAATAACGGGCGCAGCTTCCCTCCGCGAAGGACACAGCAACTCCGATATAATTATTATTACGCCTTCCCAGTGGTCGAAAACCGGATTTATCCGCAGCGGTGCGAATCCCGCTCGCACAATTGTCATACCCTGCGGCATCGATCCAAATATTTACAAACCTTTAACAAAATCGGAACGCGAAGCTTTGCGGAAACAGCTAGGATGGGACGGATTTGTCTTTTTGAATATCGGTGCAGGATCTCCCAATAAAGGCATCGATTTATTGTTAAAAGCTTTCGCAGTTGTAGTTGAAAGTTATCCCGAAGCCAGATTAGTATTGAAAGGAGAAGAATCAATATATGAGTCGGATTCTCTAATCGCTCAAAACCTAGACGAACTGACTTTTGACGAAGCAGAAAAAGTTTTGCCGCGCATGGCTTACATAGGAGAAACACTGCCTTTTGCAAAAATGGCTCAACTTTATCAAGCCGCCGATGCCTACGTATCTCTTTATTTAGCAGAAGGCTTCAATTTGCCCGCACTAGAAGCAATCGCTTGTGGCTTGCCGCTTATCTGCACTAAAGGCGGCCCGACGGATGATTTTACAACTCCTGATTTTGCTTTGCACGTCGAAAGTACGTTTCAAGAAGGTACTTCTAACGGTCAGCCGATATTTCGCATGATGCCAGATTTAGAACATTCGATCGCCTTAATGAAAAATATTATAGAACAGCCGGACTTGTGCGATCGCTCTCGCGAAGCAGGCCCCAAATTTGTAGCGGCTGGGTTTACCTGGAAACACGTTGCAGAACAACTCCTAGAGGTACTTTTGCCAACAATTCCAGCGGTCAATTAAAAAAGTGCGATCGCATAGTTGGCAATTTTAGATAATTAGCGCTTGTAACGCGCTGTTCGGAATTAATATAAGATACAATAAGAACCACAAGTTTAAGCTTCCGACATTATTTGACATTCAAGCTATGCAATCTACAACTCAGTCCGAGACAGAACTGGCGATGGACGCTCCCAAACACGGATTGCCCGTTACAATTATTACAGGATTTCTCGGCAGTGGCAAAACAACCCTGCTCAACCACATCCTGACCAACCAGCAGGGTTTGAAAACAGCAGTTTTGGTCAATGAATTTGGCGAAATCGGCATCGACAACGAACTGATTGTCACCACCGACGACAACATGGTTGAGCTGAACAACGGCTGCATCTGCTGCACAATTAATGAAGATTTAGTTAATGCAGTTTACAAAGTTCTGGAACGTCAAGAAAATCTTGATTATCTAGTAGTCGAAACAACCGGACTCGCCGACCCGCTGCCAGTAGCGATGACTTTTTTAGGCACAGAACTGCGCGACCTGACTCGTCTCGATTCGATAGTTACAGTAGTAGACGCAGCCAACTACAGCTTAGATTTGTTCAACTCTCAAGCAGCGTACAGTCAAATAGCTTATGGCGATATAATTATCCTCAACAAAACAGATTTGGTAGAAGAAGCAGATTTAGATTTGTTGGAAGTTAAGATTCGGGATGTCAAAGAAGGTGCTCGAATTCTGCGAACTGTAAAATCGCAAGTTCCCCTACCGCTAGTCCTCAGCGTCGGATTGTTTGAATCGGACAAATATTTCCAATCTGAAGAAACTCCTAGCAGTCACGACCATCACGACCATCACGACCACGAACATCACGACCATCACAACCACGAACATCACGACCATCACGACCACGGCCATCACGACCACGGCCATCACGACCACAGCCATCACGACCACTCCGACCATTTAGAAAATGACGGATTTACCTCAATTTCTTTCCAAAGTGACAAGCCGTTTTCTCTGAGAAAATTTCAATATTTCTTAGACAAACAACTGCCAACAAATGTGTTTCGCGCGAAAGGAATTATGTGGTTTGAAGAAAGCCCTAAACGGCATATTTTTCACTTGAGCGGGAAGCGATTTTCGATGGATGACGACGAGTGGAAAGGCGATCGCAAAAACCAGCTTGTTCTCATTGGTCAGGGTTTGGATACCGAGACTTTGCGATCGCAACTCGAAAACTGTCTTTGTATGCCTTCAACCAATCGCGGCAAAGGTTTTGGGAAAAACTAAAGGTTGAAAATTAAACAGAACAGACGTGCGCTGGCTAGAAACCAGGTTTTTTCATCGAGACTTCGCGGTTAAAACTTATATCTTGCACCACTCTCAATTAGCCTTTTAGGAACAGGCTTTCCGGCCTGTTCCACAAGAAAATATACTCTTTGTGGAACAGGCATCTTGCCTGTTCTTGAGTATGGTGCAAGATATAAGTTAAAACCAAGATTTATCCGAGAAACCTATTTTTTTTTCATAATTCCTATTAAAAAGGTAAGTTGACCTTTTGATTTTTAGTTTTAAATTTAAGCATTTCTAATTTCCCATGCGAGTCATCATCCAGCGAGTCAAATCATCTCAAGTCGAAATTGACGGTCAAATTGTCGGCAAAATTGGCTGCGGACTTAACTTGCTTGTAGGTATTGCAGACACCGACACCGAAGCAGAACTCGATTGGATGGCTCGGAAATGCCTGGAATTGCGTTTGTTTCCCGATCCGGCCGGGGATACCGGGCGCTGGGACAAGTCAGTACAAGACATCGGCGGCGAGTTGCTGGTTGTCAGTCAATTTACGCTCTACGGGGACTGTCGCAAAGGTCGGCGACCTTCTTTTGACCGAGCCGCAGCTCCTGAACGAGCCGAAATTTTTTATGAGAAATTTGTCCAAAAGTTGCGCCAAAGCGGCTTAAAAGTCGAAACAGGCGTTTTTGGAGCGATGATGCAAGTCTCGATCGAGAATGACGGGCCGGTGACTTTGGTATTAGAGAGAGAATCGGGGTGAGTTGTTGGCAAACAAAGCTCTCTGTGCTTCTTTCTTATTCCTTCTTCCTTCTTGAATAAGATCAAATTTTCAGATTAACCGGGTTTCCTAACTGCTGTTGCGTAGCTTCAGAAGACATTGCAGTTAGCTACACTCTGCCAAGTCTCGATTCCACAATCTCTAACGCCCAAAACCGCCTCAAATAGCCAGTTATTAGATTGTCCACTCAGCAGCCTGGCAGCAACCTCCATTTTCCTTGCGATCGCCCCACCCCAATAACAGCTCAGAATGCTTGTACAGTAAGGCTTTAACGGCAATAAAACCAATCTTCCACAGCCAGCGCTTAGAATCAGATTCAGCAGCCAAAAACTGTTGCATGAGAGAGTGGAACACTGGCATAACTACGGTTATCTCTACTTCCGTAACATTCAATGTATAGAGAGTTGAATCAGCACAGCAAGCGAAACCGCCAGCAACTGCCGCCTCACTCTCTGACAAATGTCCTCGCACACCCGCTGTGTCCTACCACCCGATAAACGCCATGACTGTCAAAGCTGCCACCAACACCGTCAACTGCAACACCGCTTCTGACCTCAACAGCATTCCGGCTGCATCCAGCGAACAAATCGCCGAAATCAATTCTCTTCCAAGCATCGATATCCTCGCTTTGGCTAACTTCGCCCTCAAAGAATTGCAAGCGGAAATGAAAACTGCCAGCCGCAGCGCTCAAGCAGTGGCGATGCGGATTGCTAAGGAAGTCGAACGGATTTGCCAAAAAAGCGATCGCATCCAAATTTCCGGCGAAGTTGAAGCTTGGCAAATCACCTTGGCGGAGCACCGGTTGCAAAAAACCCTGCAATACTACCGCCTCGGTTCCAAACAAGGCCGCGTCGAACTGCATTCTCACCTCGCGGCGATGATTTACCGCCATGTTGCTTCTTTCCGATCGAACTTGAACTTCCAAGCTCGCTACAACATGATTGAAGACTTTTTGCAAGGCTTTTACATCGAATCTCTCCGAGCTTTCCGCCGCGAACACCAACTCGATGTCACCTACCAGCCCCGCACGCAGCTAGAATTGGCTGAGTACATGGCTTTCACCGAACACTACGCCAAGCGCCAAATCGGCTTACCCGGCCGCAACCGCCAGCGCCTGATCGTGTTGCGCGCTCAAGGATTTGCCAAGGGTCAGCCTCCCGAAACTGCGATCGACATTGAAATGGCTGTAGAATCCGGCAAGGGAGAAGATGCAGAAATTTACAGCCGCTCTCCGGCGCTGCAACAAGTGCGCGAGCAAATGGTATCGGAAACTGTCGATCCTGCTGATGCTGTGCTGCGCGATCGAGTAGTCTCGGAATTAATCGCCTATCTGGAATCGCAAAATCAGCCAGAATGCGTGAATTACTTAACTTTAAAATTGCAAGACCTTTCGGCTTCGGAAATTGACCGCGCGCTCGGTTTGTCTTCCCGCCAGCGCGACTACTTGCAACAACGTTTCAAGTATCACGTCGAAAAATTTGCCCGCACTCAAAATTGGAAACTCGTCCACGAATGGCTGGGTGCTGATGTCGATCAAAAGCTGGGAATGACTTCGGACAAATGGGAAGCATTTCGCGCTCAACTTGCGCCCGAAATGCAGCAACTGTTAGAAATGAAGCGGAATCAAGAAAGCGACAAGGCGATCGCCACCGCGCTCAAATGCACTCCCAAACAAGTCCAAAAACGCTGGGCGCAAGTGTTGGAGCTGGCTAGCCAGACTCGCAACAGCAACCAAGCTTAAGTGGTACTCAAATATGAATGCAACTGTTTTCTTGAGACTGGAAAATGCGATCGGGTGCGGCACCTGTACAGGACTGCCCGCCCCGGCGTCCGCTCTCAAATCAACAATCGCTGCTACTAAATTATCGCCGCTTTTTGGCAAATTCAATTTATTAAAACAACATTACTTTTTTGAATATCTTTCGTTCCCTGGTTAGGCCGGGGAATTTGTTTTTATTAGTTATTACTCATGAGTTATCAGTTATGGAAAATTGCTGGCTGAAGAGGCGGCATTGCATATATTCATAATAATATTTAAACATAGGGAGTAGTATAACAAAGGCAAAGTTGTTCAAAGTTCAAATTGCGAAACTTGAGGGAGCGGAAGATGGATAAAAAATGAGAATTCATCTATCCAGAGACAGAAAAAAATTAAAATAAATATACTCATCGTACTATTCTGTTTTATTTAATACTTCATAAGAAGGAAGCATCAAATTTGAGTTATATCTAAAATGGAGGCATAAGTTGATGTAGATAGAAAGGGAAGGATTCCTATGTTACTTTACAAAATTGAAGATTTTAATCCCCACTACCGCGAAGCGGCTTTTAATGGCGAAGATATCAAAGGCCTGGATATCTATGCTGGAAATACAGATGAGAAGATTGGCTCCATCGATACCGCGCTAGTTGATGAGACAGGACGTTTCCGATATTTTGTTGTTGACACAGGTTTCTGGATTTTTGGCAAGAAGGTATTAGTTCCAGTTGCTCTTTGTCGAGTGGATGTTGATGCAGAGCGCATCTACGCGACGGGTTTGAGGAGTAAAGACCAAGCAGAAAGACTACCCAGGTATGAGGATGGGATGGTAGTTGATTACGATTATGAAGAACAAGTGCGGGGTGTTTATCGTACTCTAACGGTAGAAGGGTCTGCACCTGTAGAAGCATCATTGCCTTTAGAAGCATCTGCACCAGTTTCTATGCCGCGTTCTGTCTCTAACCAAGCTAGGGCTGCTGGTTATAACCGCAACACCTACACTTACGAACAAGAGCCTCAATTGTATGAGATGAACGAGCGCGAGCATCACAAATTCCGACTCTACGAAGAACGACTGGTTGCAGAAAAAAGCCGTCACAAAGCTGGCGAGGTAGCAATTGGCAAGCGAGTAGAAACCGAAACGGCACGAGTTTCAATTCCAACAGAAAAAGAGCGAGTTGTAATTGAGAGTGTAACTCCCGGAAAGGCAGGTGCGCCCGTAAATCGGGATACTCCATTCCAGCAGGAAAAGGTGATGCGTATGGAAGTTTACGAAGAAACTGCTGAGCTCAAAAAAGAAGCTTTTGTGCGCGAAGAAGTTAACATCAGGAAAGAAGTTGAAACGGAGATTGTTGAGGCAACGGAAACACTGCGTCGTGAAGAGTTGGAGGTGAAGAGGGAAGGGCGTTAGAGTGCGAATGAATTGAACAAGGTTTTGTAGTTGCGCTGTCTTCGCCCACATGAGCTGGGTCAGCTAAAAAGCTGGTAGGATACTTTGTTTTTAGGATGGTTTGGTCCAAGGGGTGCGGCAGCGATTTTCTATGCCATGCTGGGGCTACGTAAAACGGGATTAGAGTTAGCTTGGGTCATTAGTAGCCTAATTATTTGCGCGTCAATAATCCCCCACGGCTTTACTGCTGTGCCGTTGGCGAAAGCTTATGCTAAAATGCAGCGTAAAAGACCAACTTTTAATGATTTGGTAGGTAGATGAACAACCCCAACCTAGCCGAAAAACAAGCCATAGAACAAGAGCAAGGCGAGATTTTCCAACAGCTAGAAGATTGGCTGGAAGCTCCCATGCTGGTGCTGGCATTTGTGTGGCTAGCCCTCTTTACTATTGAATTAATTTGGGGATTAAATCCACTGCTAGAAGTCGTTAGCACGACTATTTGGATTATCTTTATTGCCGATTTTCTAGTTAAATTTGCCTTAGCTCCCCGCAAAATTTCCTATATCAAAAGCCATTGGATAACGGCTTTTTCTCTGCTGTTGCCTGCTTTGCGTACCTTGAGGATTGTACGAGTTGTGCGAGCATTCAAAACAGCACGGGCTGTGCGAAGTTTGCAGTTGTTGCGAGTTATGACTGGTACGAATCGAGGGATGCGGGCATTAGCTGCGAGTGTTAGCCGTCGCGGATTTGGTTATGTCGTAGGACTAACGATAATTATTACCTTGGTAGGTGCAGCAGGGATGTATGCTTTTGAAAAAGATGTCGCCGATGGTTCCTCCGGGTTAAATAATTACGGCACAGCCTTATGGTGGACGGCTATGCTAATGATGACAATGGGTTCGGAATATTGGCCCAAAACGCCAGAAGGTCGCATACTTTGCCTTGTTCTGGCACTCTATGCGTTTGCGGTTTTTGGTTATGTAACTGCGACCATCGCCACATTTTTTATTGGTCGCGATGCAGAGGATGACGAAGCAGAATTAGCAGGATCGAAATCAATTACAGCACTTCAAACTGAAATTGCTGCCTTGCGGGCTGAGATTCAGCAATTATTGAATCAGAATTCAAAGTCTTGAATTAGGTAGATGCCAAGATCAAGTTTTGGTCAGCGCTGGCACTACGTTTTCGCCAAATACCTCAATAAACTGCTCTTGTTCTCGGTTAACATTGTGCAAAATTACTTGATCAAACCCCAATTCAATATCTTTTTGCAACCACTCAATATGCTGCTCTTGGTCTGCCGAGATGCGGACGTGTTGATATAACTCCTCTGGTTGCACAAACTCCCCGGCGGCATCAAATTGATCGGGTGTTATCAGTTCTGTCAGCATTTTACTTTTGAAGATGTTACTACGCCATTGATGATGAGCGCCTTGTAGTGCTTTCTCTGCATTACTGTCATAGGAAAGCTGCACTTTCAAAATCATTGGTTTCCCTTCTCCACCACCGCGACGAAACGCATCGACGACTTTTTTTAACTTTTCAGGTGGGCGAGAAGTCGTAATTAATCCATCAGCCCAACTGCCCACCCATTCTGCGGTTTCTGGGGTAACTGCGGCGCCGATAATTAATGGGAGAATTTCCGGGCGGGTATAGAGTTTTGCATCTTCTACGCACACTAAACCGCGATGGGTGACGGTTTCTCCTGCCCAAAGGGCGCGGATAATATCGACACATTCTTTGAGGCGTGTGTTGCGATCGCTCTTAGTAGGCCACTTATCCCCAGTAATATGTTCATTCAAGGCTTGACCGCTGCCAACCGTTAGCCAAAAACGATTGGGAAACATTTCTGCCAACGTTGCCGCAGCTTGGGCAATAATAGCCGGATGATACCGCTGTCCGGGAGCGCAAACAACTCGATAGGAAAGCGTTGGCGTTGCTTGCATTGCTGCACCCAACCAAGACCAAGCAAAACCGCTTTGTCCTTGCGCTTCACTCCAAGGATGAAAGTGATCGGAAGAAAGGGCATGGGTAAAGCCAGCTTGTTCTGCCATTTGGACATATTTCAGCAGTTCGCTGGGCTTAAACTGTTCGTGGGAAGCGTGATAACCAATTTGTGCCATAAGTTTTTAGGAGTTTTGAGTTGAGTAGGGGCGGTGCCTTCGTGTCCGCGCTGAGTTTTGAGTTAAAATATCCAGACTTAAAAGCAGGTGATTTAACCAGGACGGCTAGTAAAAGTTTTGAGTCTTGAGTTAGATAAGTTTTTAATTCACCCAAAATAATCTTGGACTCAAAATTCATAACTTTCTGTATAACGAGCAAGCTTATGAGTGGAAAATTCGCCGATAGCGAGCTTCAATTACCGAGTAGATGCCATAGGCAATTAAACCCAAAGGTACTAGAGCCAAAATCACTGGACTAAAAGGCTGTTGTGCCAGAATTGCCAACACCTCGCCCAATCCCTTGGTTTGACTGGCATCCGATAGCCTTGCTGCTTGAATTAAGAAAAAACCAATTATAACGAAAACAATTCCACGGGCAGCAATTCCAAATCGACCCAACCGTGTCGCCCACTTTTGCTCGGTTGGACTCATTTCATCTAGCTTGAAATGGCGGCGAAATTTGGCTTTATATGCTTCGTAGAAATAAGAAAAGCCTACACCAATAACAATTGATCCCGCCAATCCTACCAACCATTGTCCAAACGGTTGCGCTAAAATTTGGGCTGTCAAATCTTCGGTTGTATTGCTATTACTACGGCCCGAACCCATTATCAGTTTTACAGCCGTTAAAGCCAAACCTGCATAACCTAAAGCACTTAAGGCGTAGCCAATGCGTTGGGCAATTCGCTTGGCATCCATTTTCTGTCCTTGGTGTTCTGGGTCGAGAATTGTCTGAACGATACGCCAAAGGGCATAACCAATAATGCCAATCGTTACCAGAAATAGCATAAATTTACCGAACGGTTGGTTAACAATTTCTGATAATGCACCGCTAGTATCCGTTGTCCTGCCGCCCATACTAAAGGCTGCTTGTGCTGCTAGAAAACCGACAATAAAGTAAACTAAGCCTTTGGAAGCATATCCCAATCTTGCCAGTCGCTCAAACCAGGGATGAGAAGCTGCCTGTCCAATTGAGTCTTTAATGCTGTCGGTGGGTGAGTTGTCCCGTTTCATATTTTTTATACTTTAGTTGTTAACGACTGCTGGCATAGGCAATGCTGCATTCCTTTCCAGTTACCTGAGTTCTTAAACAAACGATTTATATTATCATTTATTAACTTAATAATTAGCTTATTTAGAGATTTTTTTCATCTGTCTTGAGCGGGAGTGTCAGCGGTTGATTGAGTGATAAATTTCACATTTATTAGCCTTGACAAATCTCGCTTTATGGGCTAAGAGATAGCTTCCCTGATGGAGCAGTAGACCAGCAGTCTAGTATATCTTTGATTCAAACTTCTTTAACCAAAGTTTTAATAACAATTAGAATGGGTGGCGCTGAAAATAATCCCAAAAAAACCAATAAAAATTTAAATGCTGTCTAGAATGCTAATGTGTAATTGGAAAGCAAATATCCCTGCTTTTTCATAAGGATAGGGGTGACAAAATTTCCGGCTGCAATTTGTTTAATTAGGAAATATAGCAACAACACCTCACCTGTTTTCCAATGCTAATCTAATAAAAGCAGCCCTGCTAAAATTACGCTTAAAAATTCGCCGATATAGGGAATAAAAGCGCATATAAATGCCACAACTCCGTTGAGACAAAGCAGTATCACTTGCCCAACAAAGCAATAATGGTTGTAATATAAAAAGCGTAAATCCTTGAATTTCTTACTGCCTCCCCGAACTCGCGGGGAAGGTTGGGGTGAGGTAAAATATTTATGACTACTGCAAGGATTGCTATAACAGATTAATATGCGAATTTGTTCACATAAAAATCGTTTTAATTTGTTGGGTTAAATGGTCAATACTCGGAAGGTGATAAAAAAATGTCCGGGTAATCTTGCTTGCAACGAATAGCTCCCAACTCGCATATGAATAGTTGGGAATCTGGAATAGCTGCCCTAACTAGCTTATGGATGTTGTAAGAATGGATGCGCCCCAGTGTGGCTGTTGGGAATCAAGCATTGATCGCCAATAGTGCGATCGATCGCACTTAACTCAAAGCTGTATCATAACTTTTTCCTCAATCATCTTCCATCAGGGGGATATTTTCTTATGGCATCAGACAGATGGCAAGGTCTGGCTAGTTAGATTAAATGGAGATAGAAGCAAGATTTTGAGATGGTGAACAGAAACAAGAGACGTTTTGCCTAAGTCGATTTTTAAGACTCTAAATCCCCAGTGTCGCAAGAAGTTGATTGTTCAGAACCGGGAGGATTTGAGGAAAATCCAATCAACCACAACGGCAGTGGCTGTGTTGAGTTCAACCTTTTATTTACCGGAAATTGCCGAATTCGGTTCCCAAACATCCGGCATCCTGTCCTGCCCTTAACTGACTTTTCAGGAAAACTCTAATAGCTAACCACAAGGCGATCGCTTGCGACAGGAAGACAAGCAGAACCTATTTCTTACGTCGTTTGCTTTCACGATCAATTCAGCAATAAGGTGTATATAATGAATCAACTTAATCAACCAGAACCCTTGTCGCAACCGCTGACCCAAACTGAATTCGTCGCAACTTTTCGCTTGTTTAGTAGATTTAGCTTCTGGATACAGTTATTCTTGGGTGCTGTTTCCGGCATTGTTTTATTATTTGCTATGTTGGGTCGCAACATGAGCGAACAAACCAATAATGCAGGTATTGGTTTCGGGGTATTTTTAGCAATAGTTGGTCTGTTATTGCTGTGCTTTAGAATATTTTGGGACTTTCGCTATAGGCTTTTAGGCAGACTTTTGCACGCCGAAAATTCCCAGGTCTATCCCAGCAAAGAACATATTACTCACACCTTACGGATTGGATTAGTTTCTAGTTTGGTGGGGGTATTAATCGCCTTTGTTGCTTCTGAAGAAACAGTTGCTTTAGTCCTCGCAAAAACTCTTAGTCAGCCCCAAGCGATGACAGCTTATTCGCCAGAAAATGTGATTCGTTCCCTAGATATTTTTGTGACGATGGCAAACGTCAATCTGATTGGCGCTCACTTTTTTGGAGCTGTTACTTCTCTTGGGTTACTCAATTGGGTAGAGGAGTAGTTGGCAGCATTGGCGATCGCTAAAGGCAAACACAACTCCTATGCCGTCAGCACTTACAAGCGCTGGCAGATTTAACTAATGTTTATGCTGGTGCACTGTCTTGGCGAAAGAGAGCGAAGGCAGTGCAGCTACAAGCTAAACTAATTGGCTATTTGGATGAACATCGAATCGGAAATTCCTAGCGATCGCTCCTGCTAACTGTAGTCAGCCGGATCGACCGTTTTTTAATTGAAAAAACGTAATGTATTATCTTGATAGATGTTTAATATACCGTTATATTGATATATTTTTAAGGGGTACAAATACGACTTAGAATTATCTTCCGAAGGATGAGCTATAGCCGTGGAATTCAGCTTGCTCAATAGCCCTGTGGCAGTTTCTGAACACAGCCATGTTACACCGTTTCTCTATTAAGAAATTTACTGATATGAAAGACCTCTGGTATAAAAACGCAATTGTCTACTCCCTCGATGTTGAAACCTTCATGGACTCGGACGGCAATGGTGTCGGCGACTTTCAGGGACTTATCAACCGCCTAGACTATTTATCCGGGCTAGGAATTACTTGTTTGTGGTTGCTGCCGTTTTATCCTTCCCCTAACCGGGACAACGGTTATGACGTGATGGATTACTACAACATTGATCCGAGACTCGGAACCCTGGGAGATTTTGTCGAGTTCATGCACCAAGCAAGGGAACGAGGAATTCGCGTGCTCATCGATCTGGTAGTAAATCATACGTCCAATCAGCATCCTTGGTTTGTGGCAGCCAAAAGCGATAAAAACTCCAAGTATCGCAATTACTACGTGTGGTCAGAAAATCCACCCAAAACTGATCCAGAATTGCTGGTGTTTCCCGATGCTGAGGACAGTATTTGGGAGTACGACGAACAAGCAAACGCTTACTATTTGCATCACTTCTATAAAGAACAGCCAGATTTGAATATTGGCAATCCGGCGGTACGAGAAGAAATCTGCAAAATTATGGGTTTTTGGCTAGAACTGGGTGTGTCTGGATTTCGCATTGATGCTGTTCCCTTTTTAATTAAAGGAATTGGCATTGAAGGTGCAGACCCCGAAAGCCTGCGAGGTTTCTTGGAGGAAATGAGAGATTTTGTGTCATCGCGTCAGGGTGATGCAGTGTTGCTGGCAGAAGCAAATGTCGATCGCGAGCAAATTTCTATCTACTTTGCTAAGGGCGACAGAATGCACATTCTGTTCAACTTTTTGCTGAACCAGCATCTGTTTTTGGCCTTGGCGCGTCAAGAATCCACCGCATTGCGCGAGGGACTAAAAACCTTACCGGATATTCCTGATATTTGTCAGTGGCTTAATTTTGTGCGCCACCATGATGAACTGACGCTAGACCGCATTACTTCATCGGAACGAGAGGAAATTTTTGCAGCGTTTGCCCCTGAGAAAACTATGCAAATTTTCGGGCGCGGGATTCGTCGCCGCTTACCACCGATGATGGGAGGATCTCGCCGCCGGATTGAACTAATCTACAGTTTGCTTTTCACCCTGCCTGGTACACCCATGCTGCGCTATGGCGAAGAAATTGGCATGGGGGATGACCTTTCGCTGGAAGGTCGAGACAGCGTTCGCACGGTGATGCAATGGTCAGATGCAGCGAATGGTGGCTTCTCGACGGCTGCAACTGATGCCCTTGCCAGACCTGCGATCGCCCACGGAGAATACGGTTACAAACAAGTCAATGTCACCGCAGCGCAGCGCGATCCTGGCTCATTAATTAACTGGATGGAACGTGCAATCAGCATCCGCAAGCAATGTCCTGAGTTGGGTAGGGGGAAGTGGCACCTTCTGGAAACCGACTCTCCCTCGGTGTTAGCCCACTGCTGCGACTGGCAAGGCAGGACGGTGATGGCTGTGCACAATCTAGCCGACAAGCCTTGTACCGCTACGCTCAAATCTCACGAATACAGCAATCTGTGCGATTTATTTGGCGATCAGCTGTATGAACCTCTCGGTGCCGACTCGCCCTCTATTCCCTTAGAAGCCTACGGCTATCGCTGGTTTCGAGTAAATCGAATCCAGGCGTAAAAAAGTTAAAGTTGATGGCAGAACTAGCGACGTGGGCTCGTAGGAATGTACTTAGCAGTATTCTTGTCTGGAAGCGGTTCTATCTGACCTTGATTGACCAAAGCTTGATGAATTAGGGCAGTAGCACTACCCCGACTGAGCAACTCGTTCGGATTAAGAACTCTGGGATCTGGATAGTTGACCACTATCTTTGCCTTTGTCGCTGCTGCCACGGGTTCAACCGCATATTTAGGAAGTTTCTCGGCATCTTTATAGTACGAATTGAGAAAATCTAATGCCGAATTTTTAGCAGGCGCAGTTGCAGCTTTTGTCGTTGTTGGTGGAACAGCCTTAGTCGGTTTAGGTGCGGGCGCAGCAGCCTGCGGCTGCCTTGCCACTACAGGTAATAATGGCTGCATCAAAACAGTCGCTGCGAGGGGAAATGCCAAACGGTTCCTAGCAATTCGACGTTTATTTACTGGAGTTTGCCTTGCTGGAGTTGCAGCAGCTCGATCAGTTTTGACAGCAGGGGGATTGAAATCCATATTTAAACCCCTCATTAACACAACTAATGCTTGTGCCTTCGTCAAGGGCTGCTTCGGACGAAACTCATTTCCGGGAAAATCATTCATAAATCCCGTTTCATAAGCTTCTTGAATCGGAGTTTCTGCCCAGTAGTTTTTAGGCACATCCTTAAAGTAACTTCCACTCGGTATCTTTCTAACGCTTGCTCGATTAAAAGCTTGGCGGATCATCGCCGAAAATTCATCCCGATCTACAGCCTGTTTGGGTCTAAAAGTTCCGTCTAGATATCCGGTAACAATCTCTTTTTCAGCTAAGGAATCAATAAACGGACGCGCCCAGTAATTCGGCGGTACATCAGGAAATTTCGATTTAGCTTGTTGAGCAGCAACTTGCTGGGAACTTAGCACAAACCCAGTACCACTGACACTAATTGCTAAAGCTAAAAAGGCTACGCTGATTGACGGTAAATGCCTGCGAGTAGACATGATAAATTTCCTCCTGATTTTTGCATTTTTTTTTAACGATACTCTTTGGCTGAGTTAAAGCGGATTACTTTTTTTCCGCTCCGCATCCGATTCTGTTTTTTTTACATCTAACTCTTCGCGACGTACTGTGTCTGTTGCCTCAACCGTATCTTGCTCAACTTCTTTTCTGACTTGCACTTCCTCGCGCACGAACGCTTGCTTTTTGATATCCACACTTTCTTCGTAGATTTCAAAATGTGCCATTTCTTCTTGCTTGAAGGCGGTATCTGGAGTTACTCGACTCCCTGCATATTCTGGAGTTGTGTGCTCAATCACAACTCGCTCTTTTTCTACAGGAACTTCCAGTTGTACCGTTTTGGTTTCAACTTGTTTGCCAATTATTACCTCGCCTGTTTTGCGACGGGTTTTATCTGCAACTAATCGTTCTTCGTACAGTTTGAGTTTTTGATGATCCTGTTCGTTCATCTGATACAATTGGGGCTCTCGCTCGTAAGTATAGGTATCCCGGTCATAAGCAGGATTACTAGCTTGAGGCGAGACCGAATGTGTTGTAGAAACTCGCACAGGTGCTTCTAAAGGTAATGATGCTTCTACTGGTACAGACGCTTCTACTGTTGAAGTTCGATAAATACCCCGCACTTGTTCTTCATAATCGTAATCAACTGCCATCCCATGCTCATACCTGGGTAGTTTTTCCACTTGGTCTTTACTCCGCAAACCTGTAGCGTAAACACGCCGCCCATTAAAATCAATGCGACAAAGAGCGATGGGAAGTAAAACTTTTTTGTCAAAAATCCAAGAACCAGTCTCTACCACAAAATAGCGGCAACGTCCTGTCTCATCTACCAGCACAGTATCGATCGTGCCAATTTTATCATCGGTACTTCCGCCATACACATCCAGTCCTTTGATATCGTCGTCCTCAAAAGCGGCTTGGCGGTAGTTGGGATTAAAATCCTCAATTTTGTAAAGTAACATAGTTGTTTCCTGTACTATCTACATCAACTTGTGTACCTACTTTAGATAGATATCAGCTCTAATACTTCCTTCTTATGAATGATTCAGCAAATTGAAAATCATCAAGATAGCGATATTTTTTTATATTTTTCTATCTTTAGGTAGATGAATTTAGATTTCCTGTACTCAAGGGGGTAAATTTATCTAATCATTCGTAGGTTGGGTGGAGCCAACCTATAACGTTTCTGCCAGCAACTCTCACAAGGATTTATTAGGTTTTACGATCACTTTAACTAGGAGATATCCTACAAAATTAAGGGCATCTCTAAAGGAGCTGCTGGTTTTTTTTAAAGGAAGTTTCGATTTTATAAGCGAAGTTACTACTTTTGATATTTAAAATTTTTAACTTAAAAATATTATGCCCATCGGTAGATATTCTGGTAATGATGATTAAGTAAAATTAAATTACCTTCAAGAAAAAAAATGACGTAACGCAGGGGTTAATCTTTTATGACTTATCCAGATCGATCGGGCAATCCACTCACTGAGCCTACAATCGTCAATCCGCTGGTGGATTACCACGATCAAGTGAGGTGGGGGCCAATTTTGGCAGGAATTGCGATCGCTCTGGGTACTCAACTACTTTTAAGCGCTTTGGGAATGGCGCTCGGATTAAGCGCGGGTGCAACAGGCGCGGATGCAGGTTCCGTTGGTATTGGGGTCGTAATTTGGTCGATTATCAGTTTGCTGATTTCCCTATTTTTAGGCGGTTGGGTGATGGCTCAAAGCTGCGGCCCGATGACCAAGAAAACAGCATTTTTGAATGCAGCAATTCTTTGGGGAGCTACATTAGCACTTAGTGCTTGGTTATTAGGAAGCGGGATATCGGGTGCTGTTGGCGCTGCGGCTGCTAATGCTGGAGAAATTGCCAATCAAGTACAACAACAGGGCGGCGTTAATATACCGAATCAAGCGCAGAATGTAGACCCAAATCAAGTTCGCGATATAGCTGGTAATACAGCTAAAGCTACTTGGTCATTTCTACTTGGCTCTTTGCTGAGTTTGGCAGCGGCAATGATGGGTGGTGCTGTTGGCGCTCGCAAACCTCGCGTTTATGCTTGATTAGCGATGATAAAACCTGAAAATTCAACAAGCACACCAGCGAGTCGAATGATTTTATACCATTGTGATGATGATTCATCCTTTCTTGGAGAAGATGAACGAGCTAAAAACCTTTTATAAGGTTTGGGCATAGAGATTTAAAAGGAGATAAAGCGATGCAAGAGCAGAGGATCTGGCAAAAATATACAAGGTTAACAAGTTCGATCTTGTTAACGGCAACAGTTTTAGTTGCTCCCTCGTTCGCCGCTGATACAAATCAAAAACAGATTCAAGGTGAATCTTTACTAGCGCAAGTACCGGATAGCTGTCGCCAGGTTATTGCGAGGAATGGTCTTAATGTTCGGCGACAACCGACGGCTAACAGCGAAGCGGTTGGCATCATCGGTTCCGCACGAAATGTGACGATTCAAAGTCTTGGTGAGAATGGCTGGGTACCAATTACAGCCCCGATACAAGGCTACGTATATGGTGGTTTTCTCGGAGCGTGTGAAGCGGCAACAGCCCCGCCTCCTACTAACTGCCGCCAAGTTGCAGCCGCCAGAGGAATTAACGTACATCAAGCACCTTCCACTGATGGGGAAAGCGTTGGAGTCGTCGCGAATGGACGAAGAGTGACGATTGAAAGTATAGGAACGGATGGTTGGGTGCCGATTACAGTGCCTCTGAGAGGCTACGTCCAAGCTGAAAACCTGGCGTATTGTAGTTAATTGAAAAAACAGTGATGGATGACCAATCAAACCCAAAAAAAGAAACTAATTCACAGCAAAAACCTGGTTTGTTAAATTTCATTGCCGAGACAACAGAATTTGCACTGAATACAGGTAAAGCGGTTGTTGACACAGCATTTGATTGGGGGGAAGCTGCTGCTAAACAAACTTATCGATTGATTGGACAAGCGACGCAAGGAACCGGAGATGCGGTGACTTATGTTGGCAATCTTCCCTTTGTTAAACAAGTGGCAGGGGTACTCAGGCTTGATTGGTTAGTTGGGGTCAGCGATCGCATCGACTTAGCCAAAGCCGAAGCTCAAGTCAAGGAACTCCAACAAAAGTATCCCAATGAATATCCCAGCGAAATTGCCCATCGCATTATGGTGGAAAAAGCAATTCACGCCGGTGGTGTTGGATTTGCTAGCAGCATTTTACCTGGTGTCGCGGCTGCACTGCTGGCGATCGATTTAGCCGCGACTACTGCGATTCAAACCGAAATGGTTTATGAAATTGCCGCCGCTTATGGGATGGATTTGCAACAGTCAGCCCGAAAAGGTGAGGTTTTGGCAATTTTTGGGTTAGCGCTAGGCGGTAGCAACGCAATGAGAGCTGGTTTGGGCTTTTTACGCAACGTACCGCTGGCTGGCGCGATGATTGGTGCGAGTACGAATGCTACGATGCTGTACGCGCTGGGATATGCGGCGCGCCAGTTTTACGAAGCCAAACTGAGGGAAGAGACTGAAGAACCTGGAACCGAAACGCTGCAAGCGATCCAGCAACAAAGCGAGAAATATCTCGATGTTGCGATCGCGCAGCAAGCAGGGATGGATCAAATTATGGTTCACATGATTTTGGCAAGTTATCCCAACAAAAACTGGGAAGATATTCTGCCAGAATTGAAGGCATTGCAATTAAATGCCGATTCTCTCAAAAGGATTGCTGCTAACATCAAGTCCCCCAAACCATTGGGTGCATTGTTAGAGCAACTTAACCCGGACTTTGCAGTACCGCTATTAGCTCAATGCCGTCGCATTGCCGAAAGTCACGGAGAGGTTTCCGAAGCAGAACAGAGGGTACTGGATGCGATCGCACAAAAACTCAACGGTCAAGATGTGGCTTCGATATCCACTTGAAAAAAATTGTTGGTGCGTTAGCTTTCTGCGTTACTCACCATCCCCAATATTTACTGTCGCTGTGTAAGTCCTAAATTAGCCTCACGTTAAAGTAATCTACACCCTTAATATAGAGTTTGACAGGGCTAATTTTAATACTATCAATAATGACTGATATCAATTCCTGCCTGCTGCCGGAATGATATCAAATCCGCGCCTCGAAAGTCGGGCCTAAAGTCGAATCAAGCGGCCAACAAATAATTCGCGCAACTTTCATTTTTTTGACTCACAGTCAACAGTCAACAGTCAACAGTCAACAAGCATTCCGGTGCAACCGGAATCGATATGATGCAAGAGGAAGTTTTATGACAGCAGAAATATCCGGAGTCTGGGACAAGATTGAGAGCATGATCAATGGCTTCATTATCCTGCTGCCTAATATGATACTAGCGTTAATTGTTTTTGCAATCTTTTTCTTTGTTGGGAGGTCAATTAAGAGAGCGGTCAGGCGGCTTACCCGCAACCACCGCCAATCCCGGAATTTGGGACTGGTGTTGGGAAGGTTAGCCCAGGGTATTACTGTTCTGGTTGGTCTGTTTATTGCCTTGTCGATTATAATTCCCACATTTAGAGCAGGCGATTTGGTGCAACTGCTGGGAATTAGCGGGGTAGCGATTGGTTTTGCCTTTCGCGATATCTTACAAAACTTCCTAGCTGGTATCCTAATTCTTTTGACGGAACCGTTCCAAATCGATGACCAGATTGTGTTTAAAAACTTTGAGGGAACGGTAGAAAATATTGAAACTCGCGCTACAACAATCCGAACCTATGATGGTCGCCGGATTGTAATTCCCAATGCGGAATTGTTCACCAATTCTGTTACTGTGAATACCGCCTTTGATAAACGCCGGATGGAATACGACGTTGGTATCGGCTACGGCGATGATATTCACCGAGCCAAGCAGTTAATGATGGAAGCCATGCACAGTGTGGATGAGGTTTTGAATGACCCTGCTCCTGACGTGTTGCTGATGGAACTTGCAGGAAGTACCGTCAATATCCGCGCTCGATGGTGGATTGCTCCGCCACGACGAATGGACGATCTGCGATCGCGGGACAAGGTACTTTCTGCGATTAAAGAAAAGCTTACTGCCAACGGCATCGACTTGCCCTTTCCTACGCAGCAAATTTTGTTTCATGACCAAACCGAAGAGACCGATGGCGATCGCAAACGTCAACGGGAAGGATGGCCCGCTGGTAATGGCGAAGTTCCCAAACCCCGCAGCATCAGCGGTTCTCTGCGACAACTAATTGAACAGCGATCGCAACAAGACGGCAACGGACAATCTTCACGCCACCCCAACTCATGAAAAATGTCAAATTAAGCAAACTTTGGGATTCACTGCACTCTAGCTACTGGTTTATTCCAACGTTGATGGCGGTGGGGTCGATGATTTTAGCGATCGCCATGCTGACACTTGATCGCACGGGTAATATACCAAACTGGAGGTGGATTTACACGGGTGGAGCCGATGGTGCGCGATCGGTTCTCTCATCGGTTGCCAGTTCAATGGTCAGCGTTGTTGCTACAGCTTTTTCCATTACTATTGTGGCGCTTCAGTTGGCGAGTTCAAATTTTGGTCCCCGATTGCTGCGTAATTTTATGCAGGATACGGGCAATCAAATCGTGCTTGGCACTTTCATTGGCACGTTTATTTACTGTTTACTCGTACTGCGAACCATTCATGGAGAAGGAGAAGGATACAGTCTCTTTGTACCCCAACTCTCGGTGACAGTTGGTACCGGATTGGCAATTGCCAGTATCGGCGTACTGATTTACTTTATCCATCACGCATCAACCATTATTCAAGCCTCCCATGTAATTACTCAGGTTAGTGGCGATTTAGACAAAGCTCTAGATCGTCTGTTTCCCGAAAAAATCGGAGAAGGTAAGGCGAACAACTCGCGACAAGTGGGAGAAAATCCGGCCAATTTTGACTCGGAAGCAAGTCCAATCAAAGCCATGGGCGAGGGTTATTTGCAAGCAATCGATGACGACGAATTAATGAAAATTGCCCGTCAGTACAATCTGCTTGTACGTCTTACAACTCGACCGGGAAAGTTTATCGTCAAAGGCAGCGAGATAGCGATGGTTTTCCCGGAAAAACAGGTTAATCAAAGCCTGAAACAACAGATTAACGATGCTTTTATTCTGGGCAAAGAACGGACTGAATATCAAGATGTAGAATTTCCAATCGATCAGTTAGTTGAAATTGCCTTGCGTGCGATTTCTCCTGCTATCAACGATCCGTTTACTGCGATTCGGTGTATCGATCGACTCAGCGCCGGATTATCCCGCCTCGCTCAAAGGGATTTTCCCTCGCCCTATCGCTACGACGATGAACAGAATTTGCGCGTCATTGTTGAGGGAGTGACGTTTGAAGGGTTAGTGGATGCTGCCTTTAACCAAATTCGCCAGTACAGTAAATCAGATGTGGCGGTAACAATTCGTTTATTGGAAGCTCTAGCTTGCATCGCCACTTACACCCACAATTTCCAACAACGAGAAGCTTTACGGCGTCAGGCGGAGATGATTTTAAATAGTAGCCGCGAACAAATCTCTCAGGAGCAAGACCAGAAAGATGTGCAAGAGCAGTATCACCAAGTCATTAAAGCTTTAAGACAGGATTAATTTGGTAGAGCAGAGTTATGGTAATAACAGCAGCTTTGCGATCGGCTCCTAATACTTTAGCTTTAACCGCGCTGATTGCCATTGGTTTAGCGCTGACACATTTATTTTGCGGCAAGTTGCGGTTTGCTTCTATTCCTCGCAGTGGCTGGCTTTCAGCAGCAAGTGGGGTTTCGGTAGCTTATGTTTTTGTGCATATTTTACCGGAATTAAATCTGCACCAAGTGGTATTAGAGCAAGTAGAAGCAGGAGTTATTTCCTATCTAGAACACCACGTTTATTTAATAGCTTTGTTAGGATTGACTGTATTTTATGGCTTGGAGCGAATTGCAAATTTATCTCGTCAGCGGGGCGAAGAGGATGTGACCAGTCTTGGTGTTTTTTGGTTACACATTGCCTCTTTTTCAATTTACAACGCTCTGATTGGCTATCTGCTGCTGCATCGGGAAGAACCGGGCCTTACCAATCTGCTGTTGTTTTCTTGTGCAATGGCCCTGCACTTTGCAGTGAACGACTCTGGTTTGCGGCAACATCACAAGCATATTTATGACCGCATCGGACGCTGGATACTAGCAGCAGCTATTATTGTGGGGTGGGTGTTGGGGAGCGCTACTGAAATTGGAAAAACTGCGATCGCAGTTTTATTTGCTTTTTTAGCCGGAGGAATTGTTCTCAACGTCCTCAAAGAAGAATTGCCAGAAGAACGAGAAAGTCGGTTTTGGGCATTTGTCCTTGGTGCTGGAATTTACACCGCTCTTTTATTGGCTTTGTAGAGGAATCAAAGGCAGCCCAAACGTTCGAGCTTAAAACCACTAGAACGAGCCAATCCTTCTGTCAGACGACGCTTAAAATTACCGGGATAATTTTTCCGATCGCTGCTACCAACTGCGACGGTATTAACAGTCTTAACTTTAGTCAAATTTCTCAGCGCTCGAGGTTTATTATTCGCATCCCTTGCTGCCAGTTCATTCTTAATTTATCTAGACATCCAACACAGCACAAACGAAGTCAAAAGCCGGGTGGTTTCTCACATGATTGCAGCAAAGATTGGTTGGTTTACTTATCTAATTTTTTGGCCAGGATATCCGTCAGCGGAGACGGCGATTAGGAGCAAATATCGTTATTATTGATTGAATAATGCTAGTTAAAAAAAATAGCCCTCTCTTCCGTTAGAAGCCTGGGGCTATCGCTGGTTTCCAGTCAATCGCATCCAGGGGTAAAAAAGTTAATGTTGAGGGGAACACTAGCGACTATAACTATGAGGAATGTACTTAGCAGATTAGGTAAAAAACCCGGTTTATGGCGCTCATCCGTAAGTCCTATATATAATTAATTTTTAGGCGCGAATAAAAAATTTTCCTTTGAGGTAGAGCTGATGTTTCCAGTGTGGTTGCAGGCAGGATTTTGGGGTTTACTGGGGGGTTCGGCGCTGCTACTGGGAGCGGCGGTGGGTTACTTTGTCAGCATTCCCCAGCGCGCGATCGCGACAATTATGGCTTTTGGCGCTGGTGTCCTGATTTCAGCGCTATCCTTTGAACTGATGGATGAAGCTTACAAGCGCGGCGGTTTCGACTCGACGGCGATCGGCTTTTTGGGTGGCGCTGCTGTCTACACAGCCGCCAATTGGTTTTTGAGTCAACAGGGAGCAAAACACCGCAAGCGATCGGGCGCTTTGCACCCAGCTAAAACAGAGTCAGGCGATGGCGGATTAGCCATCGCCCTCGGCGCGCTGTTAGACGGGATACCGGAGTCGATCGTCGTTGGCGTCAGCATGATTTCTGGAGGCGCTGTCAGTTGGGTGACAGTAGCGGCAATTTTTCTCTCCAACATTCCCGAAGGGCTCTCCAGCGCCGCCGGTATGAAAAAAGCAGGGAGATCGATGGGTTACATTTTTGGAGTTTGGGGTGCGATCGCGGTTATTTCCGGTATCGCAGCATTGTTAGGATATACGGTTTTCAGCGGCTTTTCTGCAGAAGTAATAGCCGCTACTACCGCCGTAGCAGCAGGGGGTATTTTAGCAATGATCTCAGATACTATGATTCCCGAAGCATTCGAGGAAACTCACGATTTTGCCGGACTAATTACTGTCTGCGGATTTTTAGCTGCTTTTGTACTCAGCAAGTTAGCAGAAAGATAATTGATAATTAGCGATCGCTCCTCACTAATGTAGAATTGCCAATTGCTGAGAGTTATAGTATTTTTGATATAGACACAGATGAATTTGATATGTTGCCAAGCTGTATTGGGCAACAAAAAAGCTTATAATCAACATTAAAGGCCGCAGCCTGTCAAGAGGTGTTGGAAGATTTATGTGTGTCAACTTAGGGCATATCCTACATGAAAGGTACGAAATTCTCGCTTTGTTGGGAGAGGGAGGGTTTGCTAGAACCTACACGGCTGTACAAATAAACAAACCTAATAATCCTCTGTGCGTTGTTAAGGAAATTCCTTTTCCCCTATCGAACGATCCGCGCGTCTTGGAGAGGGCAAGGAAGCGATTTGAAAGAGAGGCTAGCGCTTTGCGCCGTCTCGGCAAAAACTCGCGCATTCCCGAATTATTCGATAGCTTTGAAGAAAACGATTATTTTTACTTGGTTCAAGAATATATTGAAGGACATCCGCTTAGTCAAGAACTCACTGCGGGCGATCGGTGGAATGAGCAACAAACTGTTGCTTTGTTGCGGGAAGTTCTGGAAACACTAAAATCAGTCCACCAAGAAAATATTATTCACCGCGATATTACACCTTCTAACTTAATTCGGCGCAAAACCGATCAAACAATTGTTTTAATTGATTTTGGGGCGGTCAAAGAAATCGGCACTTTTACCGCTAACTCTACTGGTGAAATATTCACATCGCAGGCGATCGGCACCAGGGGTTATATGCCTGCCGAACAATACAATCCGCAGTCTGTCCCGCAACCCTACAATGATATTTATGCAGTAGGAATTATCGCGATTCAATCCCTCACCGGGCGGCGTCCCACCAATCTGCCACAAGACCCCGAAAATTGCGAAATTATCTGGGATTATTTAACATCTGAACCAGTTAGCGATGGTCTAACAAATATTTTAACCAAAATGGTGCGCTTCCACTTCCAAGACCGCTACCAGTCTGTTGAGGAAGTTTTGCAAGACTTGAATTTGATCGTCCCAGGGCCCCAATTACCCAAAACTTCGCGGAAGTTGCGATCGCGCTTTCGCTGGCTGCTGTTAGGCGTTGCGGGAATTGCGGCTTTTGGGGCGATCGTACTTTTAATCCCCAGAATTTTCCCGCTAATCCCCAGAATTTCCCCGCAACCAACGTTGCTGACACCCTCCGCCGATGGTGTAAGTTCCGGCGAAAAACTCTTAGTGCAAACCTCCGCCCTGTGGTCAAAACAAAGGGGAATAAATGAGTTTGCCGACTCTAATTATCCCGAAGCTTTAAAATTACTTAAACAGTCCTGGCGGGAAGACCGCAGAGATCCAGAAACTTTAATTTACATCAACAATGCTCTGCTGAAGGCAATAAATGCAGAATATTACACGATCGCAATTGTTGTTCCCATTCGCAGAAATCAGGACGGCAGCATCCTCAACGCAAATTTAGCAGAAGAACTGCTTCGTGGCATTGCTCAAGCTCAAACCGAAGTTAATTTAGGTCTTCTGGCTGCAAATGAGAACAATAAAAATTTTCCCGGTCAAGGCTTTCTCCAACCAAAAGCTATTAAAGGAAAAGGTCTCAAAGTCATCATTGCTGATGATGGCAATATCAAATCCTACGCGATTCAAAGGGCTAATTATCTGGTCGCTCAGCCCGATATTCTAGCAGTTATCGGCCACTACACCAGCGACATGACTGTAGAAACCGTAGATATTTACAATCGAAATCAACTAATCGCCATTTCTCCAGGAAGCACAACAGAAGAACTGACGAGAAAACCTCGAAAATTTTTCTTTCGGACGGCTCCTACAACTAGCATAGAAGCTGAAGCTTTAGTAAATCAACTGCTCTTGGTCGGTGAGAAAAAAGCCGCAGTATTTTACAATCCCAACAGTCCGTTTAGCGCTTCTTTGTGGGAAGAATTTAAAGAGCAATTTGAAGCCAAAGGAGGCTCGACTTTTAGAATTAGGAATTATTACGATTTATCTAAAAATAATTTAGACGCCGAAGCAGCAATCAAAGAAGTTGAGAAAGCCGGAAAAACAGCCTTACTTGTCATTCCCGACGGTCAAGTCACTAATTCCCTGGAAAATGCGATCGCAATGATTAAAGCTAATGGCGATCGCAATTGGATTGTCGGGCCCTGGACTCTGTACGAGCCGAGAACGTTAGAGGTAGCAAAAGAGCTAAAGTCTGTTGAAAAACTGGGCATATCTGTGTTTTGGCATCCGTTAATAAGTTTTGACAAACAATTTCCGCAAAACGCTGAAAAATTGTGGGGAGGCCCGGTCAATACTCGATCGGCTTTAACCTACGATGCCGCCCGGACGCTGATTAAAGCCCTCGAAATGCAGCCAGAACCTAGCCGCGAAGGAATGCAAAAAACCTTAGCCGATCCCAACTTTAAAGCCGAAGGAGCCTCCGGTATAATTGAGTTTGACCCGAAGACTGGAAATCGGAAAAACCCTCCTAAACGAGTGGCGCATATTGTACCGTGTTCTAGAGAACAGTTTGGAGTTACATTTGTGCCGATCGAATTTTCCACAGCCGCAGCCGCAGGTTTAAAGTGCGATTGAATTGATATAGCAATCCTTGCAGGAGTTGTAAACTTTTTACCCCACCCCAACCCTCCCCTTATCAAGGGGAGGGAGTAAGAAATTCACAAATGATGCGAGGATTGCTATATCTTGTGGCATTTTCCACAAACCTTTTAAGCGTGGGCAGGATGCCCACTCCACAATAAAATTTACTCTTTGTGGAACAGGCCGGAAAGCCTGTTGCTGAGAATGATGCAATAGGTGCGAGTAAATTGATATCTTGCGGCATTCTCCCCAAACCTGTAGAGGCGAGTTTTACCAACTATAAATTGCCTGAAATCAATAATCTCATAAACCGACCCCCACCCGACAATAAAATTCTGGATAAAGAATTGTGCAAGATGTGCGAGTGAATTGATATCTTGTGCCGAACGCAACAATCCGCCAGATATTTCAATCCCACAGCAGACTATTGCCACAGGTGCAACATATCAATTTATTAGATATATTAAACAAGGTTAGTTTTTTTTATAATAACGCTTATGGCTGTCAATCTCGCTGCCCCAACAAGTTCTAGTCTCAAACCAGAAGCCCAGAATATCTCAGCACTCAAACAAGTCTTCCAGACAATTGATGCCGATAGCTGTCCGGGTTCCTATAACTTTCATATGCACACAGTCTACTCCGACGGGCGATTGCAGCCAGAGAAATTGATGGAACAAGCGATAGCCGGAGGTCTCAAAGGCTTAGCTATCACCGACCACCACAGCACCCAAGGCTACGTTAAAGCTCAAATTTGGCTGGATAATTGGAAATTAAACCATCCCGACAAAAATAGCGAAGCACCTAGTCTCTGGACAGGCGCTGAAATTAATGCCGAATTGCTCAACAATGAGGTACACATTCTCGGTTACGCCTTTGATCCGCAACATCCCAGTCTCAAACCATACCTACGAGGTAAAAGCACTGAAGGCACTTATTGTTATTCAGCAGCCAGGGTAATTGAAGCTATTCATGAAGCAGGAGGTTTAGCAGTTCTGGCACATCCTTGCAGGTATCGATCGAGTGCAGATAAACTAATCCCAGAAGCAGCCCGTTTCGGCATTGACGGTGTAGAAATTTACTATGCTTACGGTAATCCCAATCCTTGGCAACCGAGTCCCAAACAAACTGCTTTAGTCAAAGAATTAGCAGAAACTTATGGTTTGCTGGGAACTTGTGGCACGGACTCTCACGGCCTGAGTCTTCTCGTCCGAATTTAGATAGTTGGGAAATAAGAAGTGCTTTATCCGGTCATTACCAGTCTAAGCGTTAGCGGATGTATCTCTTATGAAAGCAATCACAATGAGCCGAAAACAAACAATTTATCAGGTCATATTAAGTCCGATAAAATGACTATACAATTGTTTGGCAGTGAGGACTTCAGTCCTCATAAAAGTCTGTGGACTGAAGTTTTTACTACTTGCCTGATAACGGCTATTTTACGGGACGTGAGATGATTGCGATCGCCCGGATGATCTTTCGGTATCTAAAAGTAAGCAATTGCTTTCTTCAGGTAATATTCTTGCAACTCCGAGAGACATTGCGCCCTAAAAACCAGTCGCCCTTCTACCGTTCGGGGAACAACTGACAAGCCCGGTTAGTTGGCTGATTTGCCCAATCCAACCGAGAATTCCCAAATCGATCCATCCAACCTTCCAAATAAGCTCGATTAGCCTTTTTTTCCTCTGGATCTGAGGTATTCATGGGATGAGGTGCTAAACCCAAAATAGTCGCCGTCGTCACGCAAAACATCGACTTCTGAAAACTTTGGCAAATTTGCACCCGCACATCGTCTTCACCCCGACAGCTAGTGCGATAAACTTCGTGCAAATACTCCGGCAAATAATGACGCATATCTTGCATCAATTGAGTTGGCGGAATCCCTGCACCTCCAATAGGTAAAGGGTCAGCAAACAAAGCCCCGTAGGCAAATTCTCTTTGTTCTTCCGGGATTTGATGAGCTTGAGCGTTGTAGGAAACTGTGCCAAAAAAAGCTGTTCCCCGAAAGAAAATTGATTCTACATAAGGCACTGCTACATCTGGTAAAAATGTCAAGTTAGCCGAGGCCGGAATGATATCGTAGACTTGACCGCCAATCTTGACGCTGTAGGTAATTGGCAAATTAGCGGCGCTAACCAAACCTGCTAAGATAAAATCAACTACGTCTGCGATCGACTTAATTTTACCGGCTTCGTAGCAATCGGACAAATCAATAAACAAATCGCTCATGACCCGCCAAAACTGACCGAGACCGGTGTAGTAAGCCAGCATCCGCACTTGTTCCGGCAAAAAATCAGGAAATGCTTTGTTGAGTCCCTGCATGAAAAAATTGCCTTTCAGTTTAGCCGCGATCGCCTTTTCGACCAAACTGCTAAATTCCGGGGAATCCAAATAACTGTCAAAACCCCCGCCGCCGTGCCACAGCATAGTTTTCATAACATACTCAGCATACTCAAAATTAATGCGATCGTGCCACAAATAGCGCATTAATTTGGGCAGATTCACATCTCCGTTGAAATATTTAAAAAATGGGAAGAGCACTAAAAACTGTTCTTCTGCAATATAGTTGAGATTGCGAGAATAGGCATCTAAAACAATAGCATAACTTTTCAGCACGCCGACAACTTCAACCACATTTTCCGTAGACTCAGGCAGTAAAGCTTTGCCTGATTCTAAGAGGTCAATGTATGCGGCTAGGGGATGGGAAGAGGGTTTTAATACGGTACTTTTCATTTTTATTTAACCTTAACTGAAGGAAGGCACGACACGGATTTGAACACGGATACACTGATGAATGGAATAGCTAGGGACACGGCAGTGCCGTGTCCCTACAGCCGTCTGCTGTATTTCATGGGATTGAAAACTGCCATAGGACTAAAGTCCGATGCTACGAACCTAGGTCATATTTTATTTCAAGTTTTGAGCAATCACTTTAACTTGGGGTGGCACATTAGCTACCATTCCGATCGCAGTTTTTTCGCTCAAAGCAACTAAAACTCCCGGCTGCACTCCCATGATTGCAATAATTATTGCTAAAACCAGCGAAGGGATGCGATCGCGCCAGCGGACTTGCGGCAAATTTACCACCACATCCGAAAGGCGGCCGAAAAAGGCGCGGTTGACCATAATTAAAAAGTAAACTGAAGTTAAACCAGTGCCGATCATGCAGAGCAAAGTTTGCACCGGAAACACTGGCAAACTGCCCCGAAATATCAAAAATTCAGCAATAAATCCAGCCAAACCCGGAATGCCGGCACTTGCCATCACGCCGAGGATCATTAAACTGCCAATCATCGGCAAACCGCGATCGGGATTAAACAAACCTTTGAGCACATCGATGTTGCGGGTGCCGGATTTTTTGTAAACAATGCCGACGGTTAAGAATAGTAGCGCCGAAATTAAACCGTGGCTAACCATTTGTAAAACAGTTCCCAGCAGACTAATCGGAGTAGCTGCGGCGCTAGCTAACAAAATGTAGCCCATGTGAGCGATCGAACTATAAGCTACAATTTTTTTCATATCTTTTTGGGCGATCGCGCAACTCGCCCCGTAAAGCACACTCACCACCGCCCAACTCGCCAAAGTCGGCGCCGCCACCGCCCACGCATCTGGAAACAAACCTAAACCAAAGCGCAGCATCCCATAAGTTCCCAGCTTCAAAAGCACCCCCGCCAGCAGCACCGAAACCGGCGTCGAAGCTTCTACGTGAGCATCCGGCAGCCAAGTATGAAAAGGCACCAAAGGCATCTTAATTCCAAAAGCCAGCAACACCCCTGCCAGCAAAACAATTTGCCTTACCAAAGGCAAAGGCAATCCTCCTTGCAAATGCGATGCGCCCGCGGCACCAACCATATCGAAACTCGAAGCACCGCTAAGCCAACCAGTGCCCAAGAAAGCAGCCAGCAGCACAATTCCCGAAAATGCAGTATAGATTAAAAACTTAGTAGCAGCGTAACCCCGGCGCTCGCCTCCCCAAATCGCAATTAACAGGTAAAGCGGAATCAATTCTACCTCAAAAAACAGGAAAAATAGCAGCAAATTTTGAGATAAAAAAGCCCCTGTTACGCCGCCAGTAATTAACAGAATCAAAGAATAATAAAGTCGAGGTCTGCGGATCGACTCATCCGTAGCGTAAATAGCTACCCCTGTCAGCAGAGTATTTAAAATTACCAAAGGCAGAGCCAAACCATCAACACCGAGATTGTAATTCAATCCCAAAACATCTATCCAAGGAATGAATTCCCCAAACTGCAACTGACTGGTACTGGCATCAAACTGAATTGCCAAAATCACCGATAGAATAAAAGCTATACCCGCAATGGCGATCGCGACATTCCGAACTATTTTAGAACTCACTGAACCGGGCCAGAGCCCAATCAGGGCGGCAGCCAACATTGGTATCCAGATTAAAGCACTGAGCATCAATTAAAACTTTCCTTTGTTACACAGTATTTAGAGCTATATTTAACATTAACGCAAAGCAACTGAATAAAAAAGCGATCGGCTGATTTTCTTGTTAACATAGATTCAAATGTCTCTGGAATCCTCCTATGACCTCAAGTCTTACAGAGCCAGAAGATTTGCAAATTAAATCCGGTTCTCCTTCCACCCGCCTCACCGTTGCCGACTTGGAACAACTGCAAAGTATACTCTCGGAAGCACATCTCGACTACCAATTAGAACTGGTAGACGGGAAGATTATCGTTATGGGCCCATCAGACATTGTATCGAGCGAAATTGGGGCAGAGTTAGTCAGACTTTTACTAAACTGGGTCAAACCGCGCAAACTCGGACGAGTGTTTGAGTCCAGCGGCGGGTTTATTCTCCCCAATTCAAATCTTACAGCACCCGATGTTTCGTTTGTGGTAGCCGATCGCCTCAAACAAAGTAAAAGGTATTTTGCCGAACTTGTTCCCGACTTAGTTGTAGAAATCAAATCTCAGTCCGATCGCCTCAAACCCCTGCGAGAAAAAATTTTATCATTTATCGAACTCGGAGCAAAAGTAGGAATATTAATCGACCCAGACAAGCGTACAGTAACAATTTACACTCCGAAAGCAGAGCCAGTGGTATTGAGAGACGGCGACATGATTTCAATTCCCGAACTTTTGCCCGGTTGGGAAGTTGCGGTGACAGAATTGTGGCCGATCGAGTTTGAATAAAATTAGATAAAAAAGCAGACAAACCCAGAATAAAATCATCTGCGTTCATCTGCGTTCATCCGCCCTCATCTGCGGTTTAAAATTAAATAACATCAGACAAAAAGCAGACAAACCCCGAAAAATTCATCTGCCAACCTCTGCGGTTTAAAACTGCCAAATAATCAACGCCAGCAACACCGCAACCCCCCCCACAATAGTCAACACATAAAACTGCGACTGACCGGTGCCGCTGTACTTCAACCCTTCGCCGCTGAAAATTGTGGCAAAACCGAACAAATTCACCGCCCCATCCACCACATACCTATCAGTCCAAGCGCTGATTTTAGAAATAAAAGCCACCGCCCAAACGACAGTCAAGCGGTAAACTCGATCGATATAAAAATCGTAAGCGAACAAATCCTGCACCGCCGGCACCGGCAGCCGTACCGGTCGAGGTAATACCCCGTACCAATAAATCGCCACCCCAACCGCAACGCCAATCAACCCAGATAACAACAACAGCGGCGTATCCAGCGTCTTCAAAAGCAAATTTAAAGCATCAAAATCTCCCGTTTCCGCCCAAGGCCCAGTCCAACTAATTAACAGTTGCCACCGCTGCAACATCCAAGGAACCAACAGCCCCATCACTGTCAAAATTACCATCGGCAAAGCCATCGGCCAACCAACTTCTGGAGCTCTGCGAGTTTTCGGCTGCGGTTTTCCAGCAAACACTAAACCGAATATGCGAGTTAAATTTAGCGCTGTCAAACCGTTAACCAAAAGCAACACAACTACCAGCCACAAAGGCACAGTCCAAAAACCGTTGAGCCAGCGCCGCATTGCCCAAAAGTTGCCCAGAGGCAACAGCGCTACCATCCCCGCAGCGCCTACTAAATAAGCCGTAGTCGTGGCAGGCATCTTCGACCACAACCCACCCATTTCTGTTAAATCTTGAGTGTTAGTTGTGGTAATAATTGACCCTACGCTCATGAATAATAGGCCCTTGGCGATCGAGTGGGCGAACAGCAACAGCAAAGCAATGTCAACTTGATTTAGCCCCACGGCGATAAACACCAAACCCATAGAAGCGCTGGTAGAATGCGATAGTGCTCTTTTGATGTCGATTTGGGCGATCGCCACCAAGGAAGCGCCAACAGCCGTTACCGCACCCAAAACCACCAGCACCGCATCCGTCACGGGCGACAGCGCTAAAACAGGCTGAAGTTTAATCAAAACATAAGCCCCAGCGCCCACAACTACCGTATTCCGCATAATCGAAGCCGGGTTGGGCCCTTCCATCGCCTCGTCGAGCCACAAATGGAAGGGAAATTGAGCGCACTTGGCCGTAGGTGCGGAGATTAAAGCCAAACCTAAAAGAGTCGCCACTAGGGGAGACAAAGTTGCTGTTTCCGCCCATGTTTCCAAATCGGAAAAATTCAAACTTCCCGCTAAAGTTGAAAGCGTCACTACTCCCATCAGCAGTGGCACGTCTCCTACACGCTTGGTTAAAAACGCATCTCTAGCGGCCGTTACTACCAGCGGTTGAGCGTACCAAAACCCGACTAGCAAATAAGTTGAAAGCGTCAGCACTTCCAACAAACCGTAAGTTAGAAGCAGCGAGTCGCTAATGGCAATGCCACTAATTGCAGCTTCAAAAAAACCCATCAGCCCAAAAAATCGAGCTAGCGCCCAGTCTTTTTCCATGTAGCCTAGAGCGTAAATTTGTGCTAGCAAACTCAGAACACTAACTAACTCCATTGCTCCGACGCTGACGGTGGAGATTTCTATTGCAAAAGACAAATCTAAATCGGCTGCTTGCACCCAGTGCACGAGCAACTGTTGAGGCGGTTGATCCCAAGTCGCTGTAAAAATAACTGATCCGTGTATGAAAGCCACCACCGTCATCAGCAAGTTGAAGTAAGCTGCAGGTCTTGGCCCTGTTCTGCGAATGGTGCCGGTAGACCACGGCAAAGTTAAAATTGCGCCTATTAAGCCATATAAAGGTACCCACCAACAGGCTTGGAGGAGAAATTGAGTCATTTAATTTATCCCTTAAACTTCAAATTACGAGCTGCCTTTATACAAAAACAGTCGCGGGCGATCGCGCGAGGCCCTAAAACTTTGACTAAACCCGATCGTATAGTTGTGGCAAAATAATTTGCAGTCCAGATTAACTATACATGAAAGCATCAAAACTGATAATTATCTCAACACAAAATTATAGGCTGAGCAGAGGAGGCAGTCAAAGAAAAAAATGCCTGCCGATGGGCCAAGACTGCCTTTTTTGCCGATTTCCCTGCGATCCCCATTTTGAAATCCCCTAGTTTCCCGCCAGCGATCAGCTCCGGCTTCGCATACCGAACTCTACTTGATGAGTATTCTTACTTACTTTAATCCCCCCCTAGCTCTCGGTATCTATCCCTCTAAATATTAAGATTATTAAATAAATATTAAATTATTTTAAGTAACATAAAAAATTTTAATTTTTGTTATTAAACATTATGATGTTAGTTTATATTGTCAAGGTGGACACCTTCCCCTATTCTTATAGGATAGGAAGCTTTACACTGCATTACTAAAAAATGTGGGCCTCCCCGTCCAAATTTTTAGATTTCTCAAAGATTTGTAACGGTAATTTCGCTCATCCTCAAAGGAGATTCAAAAATGTCAATTGCCGTGGGAATGATTGAGACAAAAGGTTTTCCCGCTGTTGTGGAAGCTGCCGATGCTATGGTCAAAGCTGCCCGCGTTACCCTTGTGGGTTATGAAAAAATCGGCAGCGCCCGCGTCACCGTAATTGTGCGCGGCAACGTGTCGGAAGTCCAAGCCTCAGTCGCAGCAGGAGTGGAATCCGTCAAGCGTGTGAACGGCGGAGAAGTCGTCTCTACCCACATCATCGCTCGCCCCCACGAAAACCTAGAATACGTTCTGCCGATTCGATATACAGAAGCAGTAGAACAGTTCCGAGGCTACTAAGTTCTTAGCGCACAAAAGTTTTCTTAAAAGAAAATTTGTGCGATCGTCAAAAATTAACTGTTTAGTTCCCCAAATATTCAATCAGGAGTAAAACCAATGGCAATTGCAGTTGGCATGATCGAAACCCTAGGCTTCCCCGCAGTGGTAGAAGCCGCTGACGCGATGGTCAAAGCAGCCCGCGTCACCTTGGTAGGCTACGAAAAAATCGGTAGCGCTCGGGTTACGGTCATTGTAAGAGGAGATGTCTCGGAAGTGCAAGCTTCTGTCGCAGCCGGAGTAGAGTCAGTGAAGCGCGTTAACGGCGGACAAGTGATGTCCACCCACATTATCGCCCGCCCTCACGAAAACTTAGAGTACGTGTTGCCGATTCGCTACACCGAAGCTGTAGAACAGTTCCGTGAAGGCGTCAGCGGCATTCGCCCTCTCAACAGATCATAAGATAGGCGATTCCCTACGGGATAGCTTCGCTTCACGGCTGTTAGGGGCGTTTGGTAATTAAAAATTAAAAATCGCGATGTTTTTGATTTAGCATTTTTAATTTTTAATTGAGGTGGGCATGGGATATTGGTTATTAGTCATGAGTCATTAGTCATTAGTCATTAGTCATGAGTCATGAGTCATGAGTCATTAGTTACTAGACGAATAACTCTAAACGGCGGACAGCGGACTGAGCAAAACTAATAAAAAAAAGACAAGTGACCCTGTAAAAATGACAATTACCAATTACCTATTACCTATTACCTAAAATGCAAATGGCCAAAGTTCTCGGCACAGTTGTCAGTACCCAAAAAGAGCCGACGCTGAGAGGATCGAAATTTCTACTGCTGCAATTCATCGATGAGGAAGGTTCGCCAGTTCCCGGCTATGAGGTAGCCGCTGACTGTGTGGGCGCTGGTATAGATGAATGGGTTTTAGTGACCCGAGGCAGCGCAGCCCGGATCGCGCCCGGAAGCGAAAACCGTCCGATCGATGCTCTAGTAGTAGGCATTATAGATACTGTCAATGTAGAAAACCGCCTCATTTACAGTAAAAAAGACGACCCGTACGGCTAGTTGCAAGCGTTAGCAGTTAGCAGTTAGTGGAAAAATAACTAACAACTAACAACTAACAACTAACAACTAACAACTAACAACTAACAAAAAGATTTTTCAGTTTAGGAGAACTTAATTTATGGCAGTCCGCAACGTTGCGGCTCCCCCGACGCCTTGGTCGAAAAACTTGGCTGAGCCTAAAATTCACGACACCGCCTTCGTACATTCCTTTTCTAACATTATTGGGGATGTGCAGATCGGTTCTAATGTGATGATTGCCCCCGGGACATCTATCCGCGCCGATGAAGGTACTCCTTTTTATATCGGACAAGGAAGCAACATTCAAGACGGAGTAGTGATTCACGGCCTAGAACAAGGCCGAGTCACAGGAGACGACGACAAATCTTATTCTGTGTGGGTGGGGAAAAATACTTCCCTCACCCACATGAGTTTAATTCACGGCCCGGCCTACGTGGGCGACAACTGCTTTATCGGCTTTCGCTCCACGGTGTTCAATGCCAGAGTGGGCAACGGCTGCATTGTCATGATGCACGTACTAATTAAAGATGTGGAGATTCCCCCCGGTAAGTACGTACCTTCGGGAGCCATCATCACTAATCAGAAGCAAGCCGATCGCTTGCCTGACGTTCAAGATTCTGACATTCAATTTGCGACCCATGTCATCGGCATCAATGACGCTCTGAGAACGGGTTATCGCTGCGCTGAGAACATCGCCTGTCTAGCACCAATTCGCAACGAGCAAACTAAAAACCCAAATATGACTCAAACCAAATATTCTACCCATGCCGGCACCCAATTGAGTTCAACTCTTGCCGATAGCATTCGTAATTTACTAGCTCAAGGATACAGCGTGGGAGCCGAACACGCCGACGCACGCCGCTTCCGGACCGGTTCTTGGCGTACTTGCGGCCCGATTTCCTCAACCCGTGACTCAGAAGTGATCGCGGCTTTGTCAGCTTGCATGGCTGAACACCAAGGAGAATACGTCCGCTTGATTGGGATTGACACCAAAGCCAAGCGCCGCGTACTAGAAGAAATCGTCCAAAGACCGGGAGACAACGGCTCTAACGGTTCTAACGGTGCGAAAACTCACCAATCTAACGGTAAAGTTGCACAACAAGCTTCATACCACAATAGCGGTTCCGTGTCAAGCGGAAAATTGAGTGCCGAAACAGTGACTCAGGTTCGCGGCTTGCTAGCTCAAGGCTACAAAATTGGCACGGAACACGCCGACGCGCGCCGCTTCCGCACCAGTTCTTGGCAAAGCGGGGCTTCGCTGCAAGTCAGAAACGAATCTGAGGCGATCGCCGCTTTGGAAGCTGTGATGAACGAGTACCCGGGCGAATACGTGCGCTTGATCGGGATTGACCCGAAAGCTAAGCGGCGCGTGGTTGAAGAAATTATTCAGCGTCCCGACGGCCCAGTTGCTCAATCGGCTAAGCCGGCAGCAACCTCGGGATACAAAGCAGCTTCGACTGGTTCGGCCAGTAGCGGCAGTTTGACAGGCAAGACGATCGACCAAATCCGCAACCTGCTTTCCCAAGGCTACAAAATTGGCACGGAACACGCCGACGCGCGCCGCTTCCGCACCGGTTCTTGGAGCAGTTGCGCCCCGATCGCATCCAACCGCGAATCCGAAGTGATTTCTGCCCTCGAAAGCTGTCTCAAAGAACACAGTGGCGAGTACGTCCGTTTGCTGGGTATCGACTCCAAGGCGAAGCGCCGGGTACTCGAAGAAATTATCCAACGACCTTAATTTGCCTGGTAATTAGCTTGTTTCTCCCGTTAAGCCCTCGCACAGGTGCCCACGGGAGAAATCCAAGCGGATTAAAGTTGGATTTGAGATAGTTAAAAAGCTCGATTGAGAAGGGTTGGTCAAAATCTAGAATCTTCTGGAACTTTCTAGAAAACGTTAAAGCATCAATCTTCTCAGTATTAGTAAATTATCGTTTCTTAGATTGACATGGTTAAATTTATTAGTCGAAAAAACCCATAATTTAAAGTCCTTTGATCTAAAAAAATCGCTCCTTTCATGGTGAAGTTGAATGTATTTATCGCCACTGCAATTAAGTAGCAACTCTCAGATTTTGATGAGTGGCGATGTAGTTGTGAATGAGGGTGCGGCGATCGCCCCTGGAGCAATCCTGCAAGCAGATCCCGGAAGCCGGATCTCGATCGCCGCCGGGGCCTGTATCGGTATGGGAGTTATCCTTCACGCCCGTGAAGGTACTCTGGAAATTGCGGCGGGCGTTATTCTTGGTGCAGGAGTGCTGGTGGTAGGTGCGGGAACGATCGGGGAAAATGCCTGTATTGGCGCCGCGACCACCCTAATCAATCCTTGTATTGACAAAATGCAAATTATGGCAGCAGGTTCTCTACTCGGAGATACCAGCCGCCAAGCCGCCTCAGAAGAAGCAACCGCAACAGCGCCAAAAACAGCGCCAACATCACCAGAAACCCCCGAAGCCACTACGCCACCAGTCGATCGACCGATCGAGCCGATCGAGCCGCCACAACCCCCCGAAACACCGCCTCAAACTGCGCCGGAGACGGCCCCAGACCCGCCGGAATCCACCGCCGCAGATCCGCCCCAACCAGGGGAAACGCCGACTATTCTCTACGGTCAAGCTCACATCAATCGGCTGTTGGGGACACTGTTTCCGCACCGACAAGCTTTTAATCGATCGGAGGAAAACGGCCAAACTCTATCGGGCGGTTCCGGGTAGCCGTCATTTCGGCAAAAGGCAGCTATGCTGAAGGCAGAAAGATCAAATATAAATAGGTAATCTCATATTATTGGTAGCTCAGCAATTTGTCAGGCCTTGCCGTAGCAATCTGTGTCTTGTAGCTCGTGCAGTCTGTCTTCTCATCTGAGAAACTATAAACTATCAACAAATTTTTATTTTGGGAAGTTTCTAAGGGTAATAGAAGATGGACGGACAAACAGATCGTAACAGTCACGAAGAGCGATCGCAGCGCCAGGAATACTTCAAAGACACTGCTTTGGGTTTGGTATCCACCAAGAGTTTTCCGGCAATTGTGGGGACTGCTGACATGATGCTGAAGTCGGCAGGAGTGATTTTAGTAGGATACGAAAAAATTGGTTCCGGTCACTGTACCGCGATCGTCCGGGGCAGAATTTCGGATGTGCGTTTGGCTGTGGAAGCTGGAGCTCAAACTGCCGAACAGTTCGGGCAGTTTGTTTCTAAGTTGGTGATTGCTAGACCTTTGGCTAATTTGGAAGTGGTTTTGCCGATCGGCTTTCGGCTGACTGAACTTTCGGAAAAAGGCAGTTATTCTCGGCTTAGCAATCAGGCGATCGGTTTGCTCGAAACCCGGGGATTTCCGGCAATGGTCGGTGCTTGCGATGCTATGCTCAAATCCGCAGACGTACACTTAGCAGCTTACGAGAAAATAGGCGCCGGTTTGTGCACGGCAATTATTCGCGGTGCAGTAGCAGATGTAGCAGTAGCCGTAGAGGCCGGAATGTACGAAGCTGAGCGAATTGGCGAGTTGAACGCGGTGATGGTAATTCCGAGGCCTTTGGAAGATTTGGAACAAACTTTACCGCTGGCGAGTTGCTGGATCGAGCAGCGTAAACCGGTGATGATGCCTGTGTCGGTTAAGGAAAAGGAACAAGAATTGATTGAACTTCCCGATTTGGAGAAATTGAGAGTTTATGTGGAAGAGGAAATCAATCGGTAATTGGTAATTAGGCAACAAAAGTTTGTAGAGACGTACGGCAGCAAATACTGAGACGAAGTTTGTCAAAAAAATATAGAGTTTACTCGGTAGGACGGCTGGTAACAATTTATACTGAGTAGCGGTCTCAAACTTAATTTGGCGATCGAGCCGATCGCCGCCGCATCAAGAGACACAGAGCACCAAGTAAAACTAGACTTTTGAGATTAAGTCGATCGGGTAAACAATCGAACTGACTAATAAGTAAATCCAGCCGACGTGCAGAGCCTTTCAACAGGATTTAACTACTGTTAAAATAAACCAAAAATCCTGTTTACGGTAGATTGCCGGGAATCATTTAAGAGTTAATCTAACCGCAGGTGGATGCTCTTTCAACAGATGAACGGCTGTCGAACTCAAAACTGACTGCACAGGAATCAACCCCCAGAATCAAGCACTCTTGAAAGTTGACCTATGAACCTCAAACAATTTTACAAGCGCGGTTTGCACAGCGCCAAGAAAGGAAACTATGAAGCGGCACTTGAGGATTTCGATCAGATACTGCAGCTCAATCCCGCCGATGCCAAAGCCTATAACAATCGCGGCTTGGTTTACTATTACATGAAAGACTACCAAAAAGCGATCGCCGACCTCAGCCAAGCCCTAGATATCAATCCTAATTTGTTCGAGGCTTACTTGAATCGAGGCAATGCTTGGCGTCATCTCGGAGAACACGAAAAAGCCATTGAAGATCTCAACTGCGCTTTAGCAAATAAGCCTAACAGCCACGCTATCTACAACAACCGGGGACTTGTACTTGCTAATTTAGGAAATTACGAAGAAGCAATAGAAGACTACAATCGAGCTCTATCTATCAATTCCAACAATTATAAAACCTATTACAACCGGGGGCGCGCTTACTACCTTTTGGGAGAAAAAGAGGCAGCAACGGAAAACTTTAATGAAACGCTGCGGTTGAATCCTAAATATATCAAAGCTTACATAAATCGAGGTCTCTGTTACCACCAATTAGGAGACAATACGCAGGCGATGGCCGATTACAACATTGCACTCGCCATCGATCCACAAAATGTTTATGCCTATTATAACAGAGGTTGCGTTCGCTATAAATTAAAACAAATGCAGCTTGCAATTGAAGACTTTGACAAAGCAGTAGAACTCGATCCGAACTATGTTAAAGCTTATCTCAACCGGGGTTTAGCACTGTATAAACTTGGAGATGTGACGGCAGCAAATAAGGATTTTTACCACGTAATGTGCATTAATGCGGAAGCTTATGTATACTACCAGGCCCAGCGGTGCACGCCTGATATTAATTCGTACTTTAAGGAAGCGCCGCAGGTAGAACTTAATAATGCTGTCGAATACTACAATACAACCTTAAATACGATGTCAACTTCCTTAAGTTCCGCAGCATTAAACGCGGTCTGGAATCAAGAAGATTTGGAGAACAGAGACTCGATTATCTGTGAAGGTGAATTTATTAATGATTGATTTAGTAAGTAGTCAGTAGCCATTATTCATTAGACTTATTGCCTCAATCTTTGAGCGAGGAAACCGCAGATGCAACGCACAGACATTTAAACCCAAATTCCGCAACCCCCAACGGGCAGCCTACATGGATTGAGTAGATCAAAGTGAATCATCCGAGACAATGGTAAGTAGAAATATTCAATAATTTCTGTCCCTAATGCTCACCCAGTTCTCCATTCCTGAAAATTGAGGTTCGGAGGTGAGTTAAATCTGATTCCGTTAAAAATGCACGAGATCACAAACCAAGTTTATTGTTGAGTCGGGAAAAAGCCTCCTTCGCGCATTTCTTGAATGCTCTCTTTAACCGCCTGAATAATGCACTCTGTGTCTTCATGAGTGTGGGCGGTGGAGAGAAAGCAGCTACGACCTTCCGATATGAAAATACGCTTTTCGAGTAAGTGAAAAAGTAGCGGATCTATCTCAACGGATGCAGCAGCGCGAAATTGCGATCCGAAATTTACAAGCCAGACAGAGACTTCATTTTCTTTGAAATAAGCATTCAGGGTTTCAACTAGCTGCGAAGTTCGCTGATTCAACTGCTGCTGAAGGGCTGGGCCTTGACTTTTAAGATAGCGCAGCACGGAACGCGCCGCGGCCAGAGCAAGTGGGTGCTTGCAAAAAGTGCCGGCAAAAATTGTTGTTTTTACCTGGGGGTAGGAATCATCGCCGTAGTTCCACAAACCGCCGTCAATTTTATCCATATAAGCAGCTTTTCCAGCGATAACTCCAATGGGCATACCGCCCCCGACAATTTTACCGTAAGTTGCAATATCTGCCTCAATGCCAAACCACGCCTGCGCCCCGCCTTGATGAATTCGGAAACCAGTAACCATTTCATCAAAAATCAGCGCAATTTCTGATTCTTTTGTTAATTGCCTGAGTTGGTGGAGAAATTCTTTGGGTTGCAAATCGAGACGGCGGCTTTGCACCGGCTCCACGAGAACCGCCGCTAATTCGTGCTGATGAGCTTTGATAATTTCCAGGGCATCAGGGCTTCCGTAATCCAAAACTAAAACATCTTCAATAAAATTAGCGGGAATTCCTGGCGCTTTTGGAATGGTGCGTAAATCGCCATCTATCTTTTTTACAACTGCGAGAGTTCCGTCAAAATGACCGTGATAAGAACCAGAAAACAAAGCAATTTTATTGCGTTTAGTTGCCGCTCTAGCTAATCGTAGAGCTGCCATCACTGCTTCAGTGCCGGTATTAGAAAAAGCGACGCGCTCCATTCCCGTTAATTCGCAGATTAATTCCGCAACTTCTCCGGCAAGGTCTGCTTGTGCGCCAATTTGCACGCCGCGATCGAGTTGCTCTAATAGGGCTTCTTTAATAAAGGGCGGATTATGACCGAAAAGATTGATGCCAAATCCCATTGTGATATCGATGTATTCGTTGCCATCAACATCCCACATTTTAGAGCCAAGGGAGCGATCGGCTACAATGGGATAAAACATCTCCTTGACGGGAAAGCGAAACCCATCTGAAGCCCGATTGTCAGCGAGAACCGGACGGTATTTTTGCGCGAAATTCTTAGAGGTCTTTGTGCGATCGGTGTAGCGATCTATGAGCGCTTTCATGTGTCTTTGCTGCAATTGTTCGTTCATTTTGAATTCTCCAGAGATTGAGTCAGGTAGGGGCGCAATGCTTTGCGCCCTTACAGGTTTTAATTGCGGCTACCTATCAAGCCACAATCCGCGAGATAGGAAAAGTAAGTGCGAAACAAATTCGCATCCGCTTGGGGACAGGTGATGTCAGTGGTAGCAAGTCCATCTAGCGTATTTTGGCAATCGAAATGTAGCGTTCCTGATTGTGGCATTTCCGCTTCAGAAACTTTTTCGGAGAAAAGACCGACTAGCGGGTACAAAGCATGATCGGGAGAATTTCCAGCGCGATTGATTATTTCTGCTTGCCAAGTCTCAGAAGAAACTCGTTTGATTGGATAACCCATTGAGCCAATCCAGCCAAGCAATTCACTCATTTGAAACGACTGAGTGTTGACTAAATGAAAAGTTTTTCCGAGCAATTCTTTGTGGCTCGAAAGATGAACGATCGCTCGGCTCACATAGTCAACAGGCGCTACGTTCATCAGCTTATCGCCATCGGGCGCACATCCAAGCTGCACGCAACCAGCCATTAACCTGTACAGTAAATCGCTGGGATTGCAGGCCCCTGTTTGGCTGTCCCCAGAAATGCGGCCTGGCCTGTAAATGCTAACAGGAATTCCCCGATCGCGCGCGACCTCTACTAACTTTTCTGCCACCCACTTCGTCTGAGTGTAAGCGCCTTTTAGACCCTCTCCCGGAGTGAGTTCATCCTCCTCTCGCACGACCTTAATCCCAGATTCTCCCCTTGCCGAGAAAACGGAAATTGTAGAAATTAAATGCACTGGTTTTAGCTTACTTTGACTCGCCAATCTCAGAACTTCCTGCGTCCCCAAAACGTTAGCGGGTTTGAGAACAGAGTAGGGATAAGTAAACTTGACAAACGCGCCATTGTGGTAAATGACATCAATTTTACTGGCTAAAACTTGGAACTGCTCCTCGGAAAGCCCCAAAAGTGGTTGAGACAAATCTCCAGCAATTGGGATAATGCGAGCGCTGCTACTTTCATCCCAAATTAAATAGGATTCAAGGCTGCTTTGAATCCGTTTTTTGGCTGATTCTGCATCGGCAGAACGGACTAGGCAATAAATTTCTGCTTGAGTTTGTTGCAAGAGGTCGCGGAGTAAAAATGCTCCCAAAAAGCCCGTCGCCCCTGTTAAAAAAATGCAAGCTGGTTCAGTTTTTGGCTCGCTCAATGGAGTTGCAGGGCGAATTGCCTGGTCTAAAACAACTTCAGCGTTAATATCGAAACTTGTAGTGCGATCGCCCGCTGTGTTGCCCCCTTGTTGCATTTCGATTTTTTCAGCTAAACCAGCTACAGTAGGAGCTTCAAACAAAACGCGCAAAGGCAATTCCACCTGAAAAGATTCTCGCACTTTGGCTAACAACTGAGTAATCAGTAATGAGTGGCCCCCCAAGTCAAAGAAATTGTCGTGAATTCCTACCTTTTTAAGGTTGAGAAGCTGGCTCCAAATTCCGGCAAGAATCTCCTCACCGGGAGTGCGAGGGCCTACAAACGTATCTGTAAAATTGGCTGCTATGGACGGTGCAGGAAGCGCTTGACGGTCTATTTTGCCATTGGGATTCAGTGGCAGCGCTTTCAGAACCACAAAAGCAGAAGGTATCATGTATTCGGGCAGCTTTTCTTTGAGGAATGAACGCAGGTTTTCAATTAGTTGTGATTCCTGAACGCTGAGTTTTGAGTGAGAAACGATATAGGCGACTAAACGCTGATTTCCCGGTTCATTTTCCTGAAGTAAAACGGCTGCCTCGCGTACAGAGGGATGATGAGACAGCCCCGCCTCAATTTCCCCTAATTCAATGCGGAAACCTCGCAGCTTTACTTGGCGATCGACGCGACCGATAAATTCTATATTTCCGTCTGGCAAATAGCGAGCTAAGTCGCCAGTTTTGTAAAGTCGAGTTTCCGGTTCCTGAGTCAATGAATTGCCAATAAATTTTTCTGCAGTGAGTTCTGGTTGGTTTAGATAGCCGCGAGCCAATCCCGCCCCAGCAATATATAATTCACCGGCTACCCCTACAGGAACTGGCTGCAAGTGCGAATCGAGCAAATAAATCTGCGTGTTGGGTAGCGGGCGACCTAAAGGAACTGTCTGGGAAATGCGATCGCCTTGCATTTTTACCTGATAAGTCAGCACGCCTACAGTTGTTTCTGTCGGCCCGTAATGGTTGAAGATCGAACAGTCTGGATTGTATTTCTGAATTGTTTCAATTAAATTCCACATCAAAGGCTCACCGCCGAGAATTAATCGCTTTTTCGGCAAGATTTGCGAGGCGTTAGAAGCGCTCAACAAAGCTTTTAAGTGAGAGGGAACAATTTTCAGACAATCGATAGAATGTTGCTGAAAATAAGCGCCCATTGATTCTGAATCGGTTGCGCGTTCTTGAGAGATGATGTGCAGGCATCCACCCGAACACAAAGCCGGAAAAATAACGGTGTTTCCCAAGTCGGCGGCGAAGGTAGAAACGGTGGCATAATTTGCACCTGATGGCAGGTTTAATTTTTCCTGAATTCCGTGCAGGTAATTGAGCAGTTGTCGGTGTTCAATGGCGACTCCTTTGGGGGTGCCGGTGGAACCGGAGGTATAGATAATGTAAGCTAAATTTTCAGGAGAAGCAGAGACGAAAGTAGTAGGAGAAAAAGAGGGGAGGTCTGTATCTAAGCAGACGATATGTGCCTGAGTTTCCGGCAAATTTTTGATGAGATGCTGTTGCGTTAACAGCACAGGAGTCTGAGCATTTTGCACCAGCAATGCTAGGCGCTCTGTGGGCATGGCTGGGTCGAGCGGTAGGTACGCGCCACCTGCTTTGAGGATGCCTAGAATTCCAGCGATCGCCTCTAAAGAGCGATCGGCGCAAATGCCGACAATCACCTCTGGTTTTATGCCTAATTGCTGCAAGTAATGGGCGATTTTGTTAGCGCGGGCGTTGAGTTCGCTGTAGGTAATTTGCTGATTTTCACAAACAGCAGCTATGCGGTGCGGCCATCGCTCTGCTTGTTCTTCAAATAGCTGGTGAACGCACTTATCGAGCTGGTAATCTGCTTTTGTGCTGTTGAATTCTACTAATAATTGATGTCGGGCGCGATCGCTCAGCATTTCGAGCTTGTCGATTGCGGTTTGTGGGTTGGTGGCTACACTTTGCACCAAGGCGTAAAATTGCTCTGCCAAGCACCGGATACTGTTGTCTGCCAGGAAGATAGGATCGTAGTGAAACTCAGCGGCGAGCGAGTCATTTTGGCGGTGGCAAGAGAGTTTAACTTTGAAGCGATCGCAGCACGCATACTGCTTGTAAATCGAAAAATCTACGCCACTAGCCGAATGCTTTTCGAGGTGTTCCTCAAACTCGAAACCAAATGGAAAGCCCGAAGAGTTGCCTATATCTTCGGGGGAGAAATATTCTTGATACTTGTATGCTTCGCGTTCTTGCTGCTGAATTTGCTGCAAGGTTTCCGCGAAGGAAAAGTTTTCTGTTAGTTGGCCCCGCAGCGGTAAAAATTTGGCAAACAGCCCAAGCGCTGGCTCTAGTTCTTCGTATTTTCGACCGTCGAATGCCACGCCAACAGCGATCTCTGATTGGCCAATCAGCCGCCAGATCAAAATTTTCCAGCAAGCGAGCAAAAATGTAGAAAGTGAGGTGTTGTACTGGCGGGCGATCGCTTCCACTTGAACCAGCAACGCTAACTCTAATTTGACCTCAAAAGCTTGGGGAGTAAATTGAGCTGGCGCGTTAATTAATCTATTTTCCAACGGCAACCTTAAACTCGCTAGCGCTGAATAATTATGCCCAGTCCAGTATTCTTTGCCCTCCGCCGCTTCCTCATCTTCGAGCAATTCATTTTGCCATTCTGAAAATTGAATGTATTGCACAACTTCATCGGTAATTTCTTCGCCGTGAAGGCAGGCGGCATAGCACTGGCTGATTTCTTGAACCAGATTTTTTAGTGTGCGACTATCGGCGCACAGTGCGGGCAAACTAACCAGTAAAATATGCCTCTCAGATGAAAGTGTAATTAAAGACAAGCGCCAAACAGGATTGCGATCGAAGTTGAATAAAGCGCTCTTTTCTTGCTGAAAAATATCTTCTAGTTTTGCTTCTTGCTCCTGGGGAGTCACTTCCCTCAAGTTAACCGAGTTCCACGAAACCGAGCTATGTTCGGAGATAACTTGTATAGGAATTTTTAGCCCGGTTTTTCCCTGAAAGCTTGTGCGGAGAATTTCGTGGCGATCGCTAACTTTTTCTAAAGCTTTCTTTAGGCGATAGGTTTGAAGACTTCCCTCGATCAAAATAGCGGATTGAATGCGATAAGCAGGGCTGTCTTGCTGCAACAGCCACAGATATTTTTGCTGCGGTGAAAGCCGAAATCCATTAATTGTTTGCATTGTTCCTATTTATCAAAGCACTACTTTATTCTCGTTACCTTTGCCGGGAAGAGATGATAGGGAATTAAATTTCTGATTCAGGAATCATTTCGCCCATCGCTACAACAATTTTTCGCGAACCGATAAATGGATTGCGACTGTGAGCGGCAAGCATATTATCTAGCATTAAGATGTCTCCTGCTTGCCAGGGAAAACTAACAGCAGCTTCCCTGTACACTGCCTGAATTTCTTCCATTACCGAGTCTTCAATAGGAGTGCCGTCACCGTAATAAACATTGCGGGGGAGGTTCTCTTCTCTAAAAACAGAGAGCAAGGAAGCGCGGGTTGCCGCATCTAAGCAGGAAATGTGGTGCAAGGGAAGTTGATTGAAAAATACCATTTCTTGGGTTTTTGGGTGCTTGGCAATTGCGGGGCGAATTTTGCGAGTTCTCAAATTATTTCCTGCTTTCCACTCAAATTCCATCCCAGCTTGCCGGCAGTATTCCTCAACCACGGATTTGTCTTCTGTTTGGAAAAAATCTTTCCAGCTTACATCCAGTCCGTCTGTGTAGTTACGGACGTACATAATTTGCTTTTGGGCAAATTTTTCTCGGAGTTTCGCGTCTAGCAACTGGTAAATTTTACGGCAGTCAACAATCGGCGTTTCTCCACCTTCTTGCGCTGGCTGAACGCAGAAAAACCAGATTTTCATCGGCCAGCGGTGCAGGTGCGAACTCTCGCTGTGAAATAAGATAGCTTTATCTGCTGGGTAAGGAGTTGAACCATAAACTTTTCCGCTAACTCCTTCGCGTGGCAAATCCCCGTACTCCCCAAATAATTCCGAACAAATTGAGAGTGCAAACTGCTCGAATGCGGCAACAACAGGGCCGGTGAACCCTCGAAAAAGAATCCCTCCATGCTGTAGCAATTTTGCCTCTATAAATTCGCGGTTATTGTTCGCCCAGTCTGCGATATCGACATCGGCTACTGCGGGTTTTGCTACTAAAGGAAAGAGTTCGTCGGGGTGCAGGTACTCCGTTTTTATCAATTCGCCTTGCGGCAATGCTACTGGCTTCGGCTTGACGCTTTTGAACTTACTAAAATTGCTTTTTTCACGCTTTAATTCTTGCATGGCTTGTTTCTGCTTCTGGGCTTCTGTGAGAATTTCTAAAGTGTTTAAACGGCTGTCAGGCTGCGCCACAATGCTGCCGAGGAGGGTTTCAAAGCGATTTGACATTTGAGCGATCGTCTCTCTGTCAAATAGGTCTGAATTATACTTCCAACTGCCGACAATTCCTGTCTCTGTTTCCGACACAAATAGCGCTAAATCAAATTTAGCCGTACCGCTATCAACTTCAACCGGGATTAAAGTTAAACCCGCCATTTCTAAATTCGGCATAGGCGCATTTTGCATGACGAATAAAACTTGAAAGAGCGGTGTCTGACTCAGGGTGCGATCGGGACGCAGTTCTTCTACCAGTTTGTCGAAGGGCAAATCTTGGTGAGTGTAAGCTTTTAATGTCACTTCGCGCACGCGATCGAGCAGTTGGCGAAATGTAGGATTGCCGCGCATATCGGTTCGCAAGACGAGGATATTGACAAAGAAACCAATTAAAGCTTCTGTCTCAACTTGTGTGCGGTTTGCCAGATCAGTACCGACGACAATATCTTCTTGATTTGTGTAGCGATAAAGCAGCGTTTGAAGTGCTGCCAACAATGTCATAAACAAGGTGACATTTTGTTGCCGACTGAGTGCGTTTAGCCCTTCTGAAACTTGCTTATCAAGCTGGAAATTTTGAATCTCAGCTCGATGGCTAGAAACAGCAGAACGCGGTTGTTGTGCTGGCAATTGCAGCGGTGGCAAAATTTGACCCAACTGCTGCTTCCAGTCAGCGAGTTTTGCTTCCAGAACTTCGCCTTGCAGCCAGTTTATTTGCCAAACAGCATAGTCTGCGTACTGTACATTAAGTTCGGGTAGGGGAGAAGGTTTGCCACTGCTGAAAGCTTCATAAAGCGCCGCCACTTCCCGCACGAGTACCCCCATCGACCAGCCATCAGCTACGATGTGGTGTACTGTCACTAACAGCAGGTATTCTGTCTCGTCAAGATGTAACAATGTGACGCGCAGTAACGGCCATTTTGTTAGGTCAAAAGGCTGTCGCGCTTCTTCAGCGGCGAGTCGCATTGCCTCGGCTTCTCGTTCAGCTTGCGATAACTCTCTTAAGTTTACGATCGGCAATGTGAATTTAAAAGATGAAATAATAACCTGAGCGGGTCGTCCTTCCACCGAATTAAAAGTTGTCCGCAATGCTTCGTGTCGCTTGATAATCTCCTGAAAAGTTTGCTCTAGAACCGCTACATTGAGCGCCCCCTTCAAGCGCACGGCTGCTGGGATATTATAGGCAGGATTCCCCGGCTGCAATTGGTCGAGAAACCACAGTCGTTGTTGTGCAAAAGAAAGGGGCAATTCTCCCTGCCTTGACGCCCGCTTGATGGGGGGTGCTTTCAGTTGTTGCGAGGCGCGATATTGCAAGAGGCTTTCGGTGACAGTTGCGACGGTAGGCGATTCAAAAAGAGAGCGCAAGGGTACTTCTACTTGAAAAGCTTCTCGCAGGCGAGAAATCGCCTGAGTAGCCAGCAATGAATGACCTCCCAATTCAAAGAAGTTATCGTGAATTCCCACTCGCTCTAAACCGAGAACTTCCGCCCAAATTTCTGCTATTAATTGCTCGTCGGGAGTTCGAGGTTCGGCAAAATTGCTCTCGAATTCCGCTGTGTTTGTGTCAGGTGCTTTTAGCGATCGCCGATCGATTTTTCCGTTAGGCGTTAAAGGAAGCGACTCCAATAAAACAAACGCTGAGGGAATCATGTACTGCGGCAGTTTTTGTTTCAGGTAAGAGCGCAAATCCTTAATAAGTTCTGAGTCTTGAGTTTTGAGTGCTGAGTTAGCAACGATATAAGCTACTAAACGCTTGTCGCCCGGATTGTCCTCTCGAACCAGTGCGATCGCTTCTCGCACGGCTGGGTATTGGCTTAGTACCGCTTCAATTTCGCCTAATTCGATGCGAAATCCGCGAACTTTCACCTGGTGGTCGCTGCGCCCCATAAATTCAATGTTTCCATCTGGGAGATAGCGAGCCAAGTCCCCGGTTTTATACAGGCGTTCTGAAAGAATAAACGATGAAGGATGAAGGATTGTTGACTGTTGACTGTTGACTGTTGACTGTTGACTGTTGATTGTTGACTGTTGACTGTTGACTGTTGACTCGATTTTATGATTCCGATGCAACCGGAAACGATATGAAGCATGAATTGGGTCTTCTGCAAAGGGGTTAGGAATAAACTTCTCTGCGGTCAGTTCCGGTCGGTTTAGATAGCCTCTAGATAAGCCGGCACCGCCGATGTGCAGTTCGCCAAATACGCCAACGGGAACCGGCATTAAATAGGGGTCTAATATGAAAATTTGAGTGTTAGCGATCGGGCGACCGATGGAAACTGATTCATCTTTGCGATCGACCTGATAGAGAGTAGACCAGATAGTGGTTTCTGTAGGGCCGTATAAATTCCACACAGAAGCGCCGCGCAAAAGCAACTGATTGGCGAGTTGTCGGGGTAAAGCTTCTCCCCCGCACAGTATTTTTAATTGATTGTTTCCCTGCCATCCTGCTGCTAAAAGCATTTTCCAACTCGCTGGAGTAGCTTGCATAATGGTTGCGCCAGAATTTGTTAATGTTTCTAAAAGCTTTTCGCCGTTAGATGCCACTTCTCGGCTGGCTACAACAACGCGAGAACCTGTTGTAATAGGCAGGAACAGTTCCAGCGCTGCAATGTCAAAAGATAAGGATGTTACTGCTAGCCAAATATCTCGATCTGCGATCGCGAGTTGTTGGCGCATAGAACTCAAGAAGTTAACGGCAGAGGCGTGGGAAATTTGCACTCCTTTGGGTTTACCTGTTGAGCCTGAAGTATAGATGACATAGGCTAAATTGGAGGAATTTTGTAAACCCACGACTGGCTCGTCGCAGCTCGATATGCCTTCCCAATCTGCATCCAGAAACACGAGGGAAGCGCTATTTTTTGGCAGGGTTTCTAATAGCTTCTTCTGAGTGAGTAACACGGAAATTTTCGCGTCTTCCAGCATGAAGGCAAGGCGCTCTGGTGGATACGCTGGATCGAGGGGAACATAAGCACCACCGGCTTTGAGAATGCCGAGAAGCCCTACCATCATTTCTAGGGAACGCTCGACATAAATTCCCACCAAAACTTCTCGGTTGACACCGATTTTTTGCAAGTAACTTGCGAGATTATTTGCTTTTTTGTTCAGTTCCCGGTAAGTCAGATATTCATTTTTAAAGACGACAGCGATCGCATCCGGCGTCCGCTCGGTCTGCGCTTCAAAGAGTTCATGTATGCACTTATCTTGCGGAAAATTCGATTGAGTATTGTTCCACTCGAACAGCAGTTGCTGCTGTTCAGGTTTCGTCAACATTGGCAAATTAGAAAGGCACTCTTCGGGATTAGCAGCTATACTTTCTAGTAAGGTTAGAAAATGTCCGGCTATCCGCCGTGCAGTGCTAGCGTCAAACAAATCTTGGCTATACTCAAGCGTTGCATTAATACCCTCTAATCCTTCCTCCAGGTCAAGCGCTAAATCAAATCTCGCCGTTTTCCGTTCTATTTCTAAATTGCTCAGCGTAACTCCTGGCAATTTTATCTGCGGCGTCCGAACATTTCGCAGAGAAAACAATACCTGAAATAGCGGATTATGACTTAAATCTCGTTCGTGGTGTATGATTTCTACCAGTTTCTCGAAGGGCAAATCCTGGTGGTTATACGCGCCGAGAGCTACTTCTCGCACGCGACCCAGTAACTCTTTAAAAGTCGGGTTGCTCGATAGATTGGTGCGGAAAACTAAGGTGTTAGCAAATAAGCCAATTAATTCCTCGATTTCGCGTCGGTTGCGGTTAGCAATGGGGGAGCCGACTAAAATATCTTCTTGCCCGGTGTAGCGATAGAGCAAGGTTTTAAACGCTGCCAGTAGGGTCATAAATAAAGTAGCTTTTTCCCGCTGGCTTAATTGGGTCATTTCCTCTGCGATTGCCTTGGGAATGGTGAATTTATGCACCGCACCTCGGAAGGTTTGTACTGCCGAGCGGGGGCGATCGGTTGGCAAATTTAGTACAGGGAGATTGCCTCCAAGCTGTTTTTTCCAGTAAGCAAGCTGCGTCTCTAAAACTTCTCCCTGCAACCACTGGCGCTGCCAACTTGCAAAGTCTGCGTACTGTACCGACAGTTCGGGAAGCGGAGAAGGTTTGCCAGTGCAAAAGGCTTGATAAAACGTGGCGAGTTCTTGGATGAATATTCCCATTGACCAGGCATCGGAAATGAGGTGGTGCGTACTCAATAGCAGCACCCAGTTTGAATCGCTCAATTGCAGCAATTGGGCACGCAATAAGGGTGCTTGTGACAAATCGAAAGCAAGCTTTGCTTCTGCGGCGATTAACCGTTCAACTTCGCGAGATCGTTCAGTTTCAGGAAGCGATCGCAAATCTCTTTCTAAAATTTTCAATTCCAGATTTGAAGCGATCGCCTGAACGGGTTGCCCGTTTATTGTCTTAAAAGCCGTTCGCAAAACTTCATGACGCTTGACAAGTTCGTTGAGACTGCGATCGAGGGCTCTCGCGTCGAGTGTTCCCGTCAAACGCACGCCGGCGAGGATGTGATAGGTAAAGTTGCCTGGAGTTAGTTGCTCAAAAAACCACAACCGCTGTTGAGCAAACGACAGAGGAAAAGTGTTAGACTCTCGACTTTGAGGCTGAATTTTTTCTAGCGAAACGTTTTCTTTTTTATGGTTGAGCCGCTGCAACAGCAACTCGCGCTTTTGGGGAGAAAGAGCCGCGATGCGTTCGATTAAATCACTCATTTGCTGACTCCTTGCTGGGCGAGAATTTCCTGAATTTGTGCTTCTGACAGTTGATCGAGGTCTGCTAACACCTGAGCGAGCATTTCATTGTCTGTTTGTTCGATTTGCTTTTGCGCGATCGCTACAGCAAAATCGGCGACAGTGGCCGACTCAAATAAACGGTGCAAAGGCAACTCGACCTGAAATGCTTGGCGCACTCTGGAAATAACTTGAGTTGCTAATAGGGAATGCCCTCCTAATTCAAAAAAGTTGTCGTAAATGCCGACTTTTTCAATTTTGAGAACTTCAGCCCAGATAGCGGCTAAAACTTCCTCGATATTTGTGCGAGGCGCGACAAAGTTTCCTGTCAACTCCGATCGCATTTCGTCAGGTGCGGGCAGCGCTCGTCGGTCTATTTTTCCGTTAGAAGTTAAAGGAAAACTTTTGAGTATCACAAAAGCAGAAGGCACCATGTACTCCGGCAATTTTGACGTTAAGAAATTGCGAATTTCCTTGTGGGTAGGTGCTTGTTTCTGCTCGGAAATCAAATAAGCCACGAGGCGCTTTTCACCAGGCGCATCTTCCCGCGCCACAACTACAGCCTGCGCGATATCTGGATGTTGCCCCAGCACCGCCTCAATTTCTCCCAATTCAATGCGGAAACCGCGAATTTTTACTTGGCCGTCAATTCGCCCGATAAATTCGATGTTTCCGTCTGGCAAATAGCGAGCCAAGTCGCCGGTTTTGTACAGTCGCGTCTTTGCTTGCGTGTCAAATGGATTGGGAATAAACTTTTCTGCGGTTAATTCAGGGCGGTTAAGATATCCGCGCGCCAAATTATCACCGCCGATGTACAGTTCACCAGGTACGCCTATCGGCACCGGCTGCAAGTAAGAATCCAAGATATAAATCTGAGTGTTGGCAATCGGAAGACCGAGTGGAACTGTGTCAAAATCGCCGCCAATTTTATCAAATTCGACTTTATAAGTCAGCACACCTACAGTTGTTTCTGTTGGCCCGTAGTGATTGAATACTGAGCAACTGGGAGCCAGATTGCGAAGAGTTTTAATTAAGCTCCAGTTGGCAGATTCACCTCCTAAAATAAGCCGTTTACCAGGCAAAATTGACTTGGGTTGAGAGGAATTTAACAGGGCGGCTAGGTGAGAGGGAACTATTTTGAGGCAGTCGATGGAATTGCGGCAGAAATATTCACTCAGTGCCTCTGGATCGGTGGCGCGTTCTTGGGAGATAATATGCAGGCAACCGCCGAAACAAAGGGCGGGGAAAATCGCTGTGTTTCCTAAGTCGGCGGCGAAGGTGGAAACGGTAGCAAAACTGGCATCGGCTGGTAGGTTTAATTTTTCTTGAATGCTGTGCAGGTAATTGAGCAGTTGCCGGTGTTCGATCGCGACTCCTTTGGGGATGCCAGTGGAACCGGAAGTATAGATGACGTAAGCTAAATTGTCAGAAGAGGCGCGATCGGTGTAAGACGCAGAAACAGTGGGAATGTCTGTATCGATGCAAACAATATTTGCCTGAGTTTTCGGCAGGCTTTCTATGAGCCGCTGTTGTACGAGCAAAACCTTCACCTGAGCGTCTTCTAGCATTAGCGCTTTGCGCTCTATTGGGGTCGTTGGATCGATGGGTAAATAGGCGCCACCGGCTTTGAGGACGCCCAGCATTCCTACGATTGTTTCTAATGAGCGATCGAGGCAAATGCCAACAACGACCTCGGGTTCAACTCCCAAGTTTTGCAGGTAATGGGCGAGTTGATTGGCGCGATCGTTGAGTTCTCGGTAGGTGATTTGTTGACTTTCAAAGACGACGGCAATTTTGTCCGGGTTGCGTTCTGCTTGTTCTTCAAAAAGCTGATGAACGCATTTATTTTTCGGGTAATCTTTTTGGGTTTGGTTAAAGTCAATGAGAAGCTGGTGACGATCGCGATCGCTCAGTATGTCTACCTGACTGATAGCGACTTCTGGATTTTTGACTATGCTTTCTAAGAGCGCCTGAAAGTGTTCTGACAAGCGCTTTATATCTGCCGCAGCAAATAAAGCGGAATCATAGTGAAATTCAGCGCTTATGGAATTGCACAGGCGGAGGCAGGAGAGCTTGAGTTTGAATGGCTCTAGGCAGGCATCTTGCCGAACAAGGGAAAATGAAACGCCTGAATTACCATAGTTCTTAGGCTCTCCTTGGAACTCAAAGCAGACCGGGAAAAAGCTGCTACTTTTTTCGTTTTCTAGGATTTCTTCCCAGCTAAAATATTCTTGCCAGTTGTACATTTCGTTGAGATTAAGCTCAACTTGCTGCCTCGCTTGTGAGAAATTTAACTCGTCTTGCACTGGGCATCGTAGGGGTAAGTATTTGCACAGCAGGCCCAGAGAGTGTTCTAATTCTTCATATTTTCTGCCGTCAATCGCTACGCCGATTATCGGGTTTTGCTCTCTGGTAAGCCGCCAAATTAGAATTTGCCAGCAAGTCAGCAGGAAGCCAGAAATATCGCTTTTGTGCTTTGGGGCGATCGCTTCCAGGCTGTTCAACAAATCACCCCGAATTTCCAACCTTTCTACTAGCGGCTTAAATTCCGCTTCTGAATTCTTCTTTTCCCAAGGAAGCGTTAATAAATCCCAAGATTCAATGTTCAGCTTTCGCCAGTATTCTTTGCCAATTGCCGTTTCTTCTGATTCGAGTAACTCATTTTGCCACTCAGCAATATCGGCATATTGCATTGACTCATCAGAGAACTCTTCCCCGCACGCGCAGGCTGAGTAGGAAAGACTGAGTTCGCGGGTAAAATTTTTCAGGGTGACGCTATCTGCAATTAAGGCAGAGAAGTTCGCCACCAATAGGTGCTTGTCTTGGGCGAGAGTGACTAAAGAGATGTGCCAAAGTGGGCCGCGCTCAAAATCAAAAGGAAGCAGGTTTAGTTGCTGAAAAAGCGCTGCGATTTTAGCTTCTTGTTCTTTTGAAGACAAAGCGCTCAGATTGTGTTCCGAGATAGGAATTTTACCAGTGCTGGCGATCGCTTGCAGGGGTAGTGTCATCCCAGACAAGCAGTGAAAGCTAGTACGCAGGATTTCGTGCCGATTTACGACATTTTGCAGCGCACTTTTAAGCATCTCTTTGTCGAGATTTCCGGTAATTAAAATTGCACCTCGAACGCGATAAGTCTGTTGGCTTTTATTTTGCTGTAATTCCCACAGGTGCCGTTGCTGTGGAGAAAGTCTAAACCCTTCGATTGTTTCCTTTTGCATTTCTAAAGTTCCTTTAATAAGCCTAAATATCTTGACAGCTAAGCTGCTACGCATCTAAATTGAATACAGAGACGGGCAGGATGCCCGTTCCACAATAATTGGAGAAAAATTGACTGTCAAATTAGATGCACAGCAGCTTAAACGCTTCTGCCATCCCCACAACAACCCGACGCGCACCAGAGAATGGGGTGCGTCCGTGCGCGGTTAACATATTATCTAGCAGCAAGACATCTCCTTCTTCCCAAGGGAAAACAATCGTTTCTTGCTGATAGCAGCGACGAATTTCGTCTAATATAAAATCTTCAATGGGCGAGCCATCGCCGTAATAAGCATTGCGGGGTAAATCTTCCTCTTTAAAAGAAGTTAAAAGCTCTTTGCGAACGGCGGGTTCGAGATTGGAAATGTGGAAGAGGTGAGCTTGATTAAACCACACCATTTCCTGCGTTTTTGGATGCTCAGCGACAGCTTGACATATTTGCCTAGTTCTCAAGCCATCGCCACTTTTCCATTCTAACTGTATTCCCGCTTTTTGGCAATACTCTTCTACCTGAATTTTGCTATCAGTATTGAAGACATTTTGCCAGGGTAAATCTACGCCACCGCCGTAATTTCGCACATACATAACCTTTTTTTGTGCGAAGTCTTCTCTAATCTTTGAATCGAGGCGATTAAAGACTTTGCGGCTATTAGCGATCGGAGTTTCTCCTCCCTGTTCGGCTTTCTTGACGCAGAAAAAAGCGATTTTCAGCGGCCAATTTCGAGAATAAGCCATTTCATTGTGCAGGGGGATGAATTGCTCGGCAGGATACTCGGTGGAAGTGTAAATATTTCCGCTCACCTGACTGCGCGGAGTCGAGCGAAAAGAATATTCCAACAAGTCGCCAGCAATAGTTTGAATAAACTGCTCGAAACCATTCACCCCGCCGACTTCAAAGCCTCGAAAAAGTATTCCTCCATGCTTCCATAACTGCGTTTCAATTGATGAGCGATTGTTCGCAGCCCAACCCGCGAGATTTAATTTTTCTACTGTTGGCTGAACAACTAGAGGTAGAAGGTTTTCGGGCTGGAGGTAGGCGGTTTTGACTAATTCCTCTGAGGATAGGCTGACGGCTTTTCGCCTAACTGCTCCTAACTTTTGGGAATTGAGATTCTTTGTTTCTGTATTTGTCATAGTTTTTGGTTTGGTGAAAAAATTATCCCTTTTTTCCGAAAAAACCTGAGAGATTGATATCAAATCCATTAGCATCGGAACTATTCATCTCTCTGTTCTCTTCCTCTGCGTTCTCTGCGTACTCTGCGGTTTAATCATTCCAATGCAACCGGAATTGATACGAGCCATCATTTTCAACTCTTCATAACTTTGCGTTTAGCCATTTTTAATTTTTGAATTCCCGAAAGATGAATTTGTTTTTGCTGCTCGATTTGGTGCTGCCTTTCTGCTTCGGCCAGAATTTCTGCCAAGTCGTCGATCCTGATATCTGGCTGGATGACTACCTGGTTGAGGAGGATTTGAAAACCTCTCACCATTCGGGCAATAGTCGCAGCCTCAAATAAGTCTGTTTTGTAGTCAAATAAGCCTTGAATTCCTTCTGAACTCTCCCAGAGAGTGAGGCTTAAGTCGTGTCTCGACATACCGACATCGGATTCCAGAATGCTCAAGGTCAAACCAGCTAACTCCAGGGGTGGCATGGGTGCATTCTGGAGAACAAACCACACTTGAAACAGCGGGTTATAGCTGAGATTTCGCTCCGGCTGCAATTCCTCCACGAGCTTTTCAAAAGGAACATCCGGGTGAGCGTAAGCTGCTAACGCTACCTCCCGTGTTCGATCGAGTAGTTCGCGGAAAGTTGGATTACCTGCCGTGTCAATTCGCAGCACTAAAGTATTGACAAAAAATCCAATTAGTTCCTCTAATTCAAGGCGGTTGCGATTGGCAATAGGAGAGCCAATAGCGAGGTTATCTTGCTTTATTTGGCAGGATAGCAAGCAGTGAAATGCTGCCAACAACGTCATAAATAGGGTGACATCTTGTTGCGGGGCGAGCGTTTTCAGTCTTTCAGTTAAAGAAGCAGAAATCACAAAAGATTGCTGCGATCCTCGGAAACTTTGCACTGGAGATCGCTGCCGATCAGTTGACAGCACAGCTAAATCGCGTCCCAATTGCTGTTTCCAATAAGCGAGCTGTTTTTCTAATTTCTCTCCCTGGAAATGCTGCCGCTGCCAACTGGCGAAGTCGGCATACTGTACGGAAAGTTCAGGCAGCCCAGAGGGTTTGTCAGTGGAAAAAGCTTCATAAAGTGCGGCTACTTCTCGCACCAACACGCCCATAGACCAACCATCAGAAATAATGTGGTGTATCGTCAGCAGCAACACATATTCTGCCGGACTAAGTTGCAGGAGAGTGGCCCGCAGTAAGGGCGATCGCGTTAAGTCAAAGGGGCGTTGGGCTTCTTCAAGAGTACGCTGCTCTATTTCAGCTTGCTGCTCAGTTTCTGGTAAATGTCGCAAGTTTACCACCGACAAAGCGAAATCCAAGGAAGGAGAAATCAGTTGGACAGGTTCCCCGTCCACTTCTGCAAAAGCAGTGCGTAAAACTTCGTGACGCCGGACAATTTCATTGAGTGTTTGTTGCAGTGCCGACAAATTCAATTGCCCTTGCAAACGCACAGCAGCAGGAAGGTTGTAGGCAGGGTTTTCGGGAGACAATCGATCGAGAAACCACAGCCGTTGCTGGGCAAAAGAAAGGGGAGCCGTATGTTGCTGCGATCGCCTGGGAATGCGCTGAGATTGCTCAGCCTGTACTGCCTGTTTGCCCAATGCTTTGAGGAGGAGCGCTCGCTTCTGGGCCGAGAGGTTTTTTAGTCGTTCTGAACGATTAGTAGACATGATGATTCACCTCCTCGCAGTGGTCGCTGTTTGTGATAGTTAAGGAAAGCTTTGCTGCTATTTTGAGCTGGTCGTTTAAAACAATGTTGATATCTGCTTCAGTGGTAAGGGGGTTGGCAAGGACGACTCGAAAAGCAACAATGGGAATGGTTTTGCCATAACAGGTGTTTTGCAGGGTTGTTCGCGATACGAAGGTGTGACCGGCTTGCCGCTGGGCTTCCTGAAGGCGCTCGTTAAATTGATTAATGAAATGATTGTCTGCTTCGGTTAGTTGTTGTTTGGCTGCTTTTTCCCTGAATGTTTCTGGAATGTAGCGGTATAAAAGAATATTAATTTCTGGTTCTAGCAGCAATTCAAAGGCTGGATTTTCCCGAATTAAATTGGCCAAGTGCTGCGTTTTATGGATGCCTCCATCTATCAAAAATTCATAGCCTTGATGGCCGATGATATTCAAGGCGGCTTGCAAGTACAAACTCGCACCTGGTCGAGATCCTTCGAGAGAGCGCTTGCCTAAATCGATGGAGTCTTTTCGCACCGTGTAGGGTGCGTGTTTTTCAATAACTTTGGCGGTTTGGGGATTGCGGAATAAAACCAGACCAATTCCCATTGGCAAATACATTTGTTTGTGTCCATCTATGGTGACGGAATCTGCTAGTTCAATGCCTGCGAATTTGTGCCGGTGACGTTCGGAAAAAAGCACGGGCCCGCCCCAAGCGGCATCGACGTGAAAGTGAGCGTTTGCTTCTTGGGCGATCGCGGCTATTTCTGGAAGCGGATCGATACTTCCCGAATCGGTGCTGCCTCCAATACCGATAATTGCCAGAATGTGCAGATTGCGATCGCGACATTCGGCCACAGTTTGGCGCAGCGCGGCCAAATCCATGCGGTGATTGCAATCAGTGGGAATTTTTAGGAGATTGCGATCGCCAATGCCTAATAAACCAGCAGCCTTTTCAAAAGAATAGTGCATCAAATTGGAGCCGATTATCACCATTCCCTTGTAGCCGTAAAACTCTAAAGCTGCGTACAAGCCTTCTTTTTCAATGCCACTAAAGTTATTTTTTGGCCCTAAAGAAGCGTTGCGAGCGCACCACAAAGCTGTAATATTAGCTAGGGTGCCGCCCGTTGTCATGATACCGAGCGTGCTGTCACTTTTTTGAATGTGCTGGTTATAAAAATCCTCAGAAAAATCGTAAATTAATCGGTGCATCATTGCCAAAGTCTGGCGCTCGCAGGGGCTTAAAACTTTGGCAGTTTCCATCTTGACCAAATTTTGATTCATCGCGGTTAAAAGCTTCGCGATCGGGCGCACAAAATAGGGAAGTGCGCTTGTCATGTGACCGATATATCGGGGGGAAGATGTGTGAATGGAATGGGCAACGAGGGTTTGGGTCAAATCATCGATATAATTCCCAACATCTGTAGGAAGGGCGGGAATTTTGTTTTCCCTAAACTCCTGAATAATTAACTCTAAGTCAATATCTGTACTAGCGGTTTTTGCGTACAAAAAGTCTTGAACTAGGGCAGAAATTCGCTCCTCCATTGCTTCTTCTGCCAAAAAGGACTTTTCTGAAGCACTGAATAGCTCCATTAACTTTTCTTCAAGTGGGGTAACACAGGCTTTTAAGGGCTGCATTACATCTTGACAATCTTTGGCTTGTACTGTTAGTTTACTCATCCCGAATCAATCCTTTTAGAGGGTTTTTATTATCTCCTATCCCCACCGAAGCCTTAAGGATAAAAGGGCTGTTTGTGTTTTTTCACCAAGCCGATATTTACTCAGTCAGCATCACAGTTTGTGCTGAGTCTCCATCACTCTTTTCTAAGAGAGCGAGCAATTTATCTATCTGGTTAGAATCGGCGTTTGCCAGAATTTCTTCCTCGATTAGTTCAGCTAAATTCTCAATGGTGGGAGCGGCAAAAAAATCGCACAGCGCTAACTCTACCCCAAAGCACGATCGCACTCGCGATATTAACTGTGTTGCCATCAGAGAGTGACCGCCGAGGTCAAAAAAGTTTTGGTTAGTTCCTACTTTTTCTAGCCCTAAAAGAGCAGTCCAAATCTCAGCGATTTCTGCCTCTGTGGGCGTTTGTGGCTCAGTGAAGGCTGTTTCCTCAGAAACGTAATCGCACCTTTGAGATAAGGCGAGGCGGTCAATTTTTCCGTTGGGCGTTAGTGGCAGCGCATCTAATAGCACAAAAGCTGAAGGCACCATGTAATCGGGCAGTTTGTGCTTCAAGAATGAACGCAGTTCGGAAATAAGTTCTGGGTGCTGATTTATGAGCCCTGAGTTAGGAACTAGGTAAGCGACTAGGCGTTGACTGCCCGGTGCTTTTTCTTGAAGCAAAACAGCAGCGGTGGACACAGAAGAATGTTGAGAAAGTGCTGCCTCTATTTCTCCTAGTTCGATGCGGAAACCGCGAATTTTTACTTGGCAATCGTCACGGCCCAGAAATTCTATATTACCATCCGGCAGGTAACAACCGATATCGCCTGTTGTGAACAAAACTTTTTGATGAGAATTACCGAGAAAATCTAATTTTTCTTGTCCAAACGGGTTAGGAATGAATTTCTCCGAGGTTAAGTCGGGGCGGTTTAAGTAGCCCTGTGCCAATCCATCGCCGCCGACGTAAATCTCGCCGGGAATTCCTATGGGAACGGGTTGCAAATTGCGGTCGAGCAGATAAATTTGCGTGTTGGCGATCGGGCGACCGATGGGAACTTTCTCAACACAGTGAGTTGCATCGTACCACGTCACGTCCGCAGCTACTTCAGAAGAGCCATAAAGATTGATTAATACCCGTTGGGGCATCTGCTCTCGAAATTGCTGGCAAAGTTCCAGCGGCAGAGTTTCTCCGCTGCAAATCCAATATTTTAATTGAGGCAAACGCCTGTCTACATCAGGGAATGAATCTAAGATAGCGCGCAACAAAGAAGGAACCAGCACCAGTCGCGTTACATTTTGTTTTGATAAAGTCTGAATGAATTGGTTAATATCTTTGACGGCTCGATCGCGAATAATCACAGTGGGCAACCCATGCAGCAAAGGAGCAAAAATTTCCCAAACCGAATCGACAAAATTTAAGGACGTTTTTTGACAGCAAATATCTTTTTCGATAAAAGGGTAGGGGTTCCAAAAACAGCGATTGACTGTGCCTCGGTGGGTGCCGAGTACGCCTTTGGGAGTGCCTGTGGAGCCGGAAGTGTAGAGGACGTAAGCGAGGTTTTCGGCTTCCACTTTAACAGCGGGGTTGCGATCGCTCTGGCGGGAAATTTCCTCCCATTCGGCGTCGATACAGACGACTTTTGCGCTGTGTTCGGGGAGGGTTTCTAGGAGGTTTTTTTGAGTCAAAAGCATCGGAACTTTTGCGTCCGCCAGCATGAAGGATCGGCGTTCTTGGGGATAAGCAGGATCGACAGGAACGTAAGCGGCACCGACTTTTAAAATGCCCAAAATGGCTACCAGCATTTCCAGCGATCGCTCTAAGCAAATTCCCACCAAAACTTCGCGTTTTACACCTAGAGATTGCAGGTAATGCGCGATTTGGTTGGCTTTGGCATTCAATTCGCGGTAAGTCAATTGTTCATTTTCGCAAATTGCAGCTACTGCATCGGGGGTTCGCTCTGTTTGCGCTGCAAATAATTCGTGAATTGAGGAATTTTTGGGGTAATTCGCTTGGGTATCGTTCCACTGAACAAGTAATTGCTGGCGTTCGGCGGCGCTCAATAAAGGCAATTCTGACAGTTTCCGCTCAGGATTGGCAGCCATTCCCTCCAGTAAATTTTGCAGGTGTCCGAGCATCCGTGCGATCGCACTGTCCTCAAAGCGGTTGCTGTTGTAACCAATTTTGAGCGCCAACTCCTCACCCGGCACCACCGTCAGCGTTAGGGCATAGTTCGTCTTTTCAAAAGAAAGAACGCTTTCTATTTCCAGGTTTTTAACCCGCTTCTGCAAAGAAGACTCTAAGGGATAGTTCTCAAAAACTACCAGCGAGTCAAACAAAGGCAGCCCGCGCGACACTTCGCTCCACCGCTGCACCTCTACCAAGGGGCTGTATTCGTACTGCCGCGCCTCTATTTGTCGATCCTGCAACTGCTTGAGCCAAGACAGCAGCGAGTCTTTTTGGCGAATCTTGACGCGCGCGGGCTGGGTGTTGACGAACATCCCCACCATCGATTCTACTCCCGCCAAGTCTGGTGGACGACCGGAGACAACCGTTCCAAAAATAACGTCTTCCTCGCCACTGTAGTGGCTCAGAAGCAGCCCCCAGGCTCCTTGTACTAGAGTATTTAGCGTCAATTGCTGCTGCCGAGCTAACGATCGCAGTGCTGCTGTTGTCGCTACAGACAGCAGGATTTGCTGCTCGCGATCGCTTTCTTCTCCCGCAGCGGCTCCAAAATCCCGCTCAATTGGCATCGGCGTGGGTGCGGTAAAGCCTTGGAGGCGCTGCCGCCAAAACGACTCAGCCTCAGACAAATTCTGCTGCTGTATCCAAACAATGTAGTCGCGATAGGGGCGCGGGCGCGGCAAGGATAATTGCTCGCCGTTGAGTTCGGCTTGGTAAAAATCAAAGACTTCTGTGAGGATGGCGGGGTTAGACCAGCCATCTAGCAGAAGGTGGTGGTGGCTCCAGATGAAATAATAAGTATCTTTTGCCAGTTTTATGAGAGTCATCCGCATCAACGGCGGTTGCCGCATATCGAAACCCCGATCGCGATCGCTTTTGAGAAAGGTTTCTAGCTGCTGTTTCTGTGCTGCGGGCGCGAGTCCTTGCCAGTCGCACTCCTCCCAAGGCAGTTGGGCTTGTCGGTAGACGACTTGAACGGGTTCTTTGATGCCTTCCCAGACAAAGGAAGTACGCAAGATGGGATGTCGATCTGTCACGTGCTGCCACGCCTGCTTGAATGCCTGCGCGTTCGCCAGTTTGCGAAGCGTGCAAGTTAATTGCTCGAAATAAACTCCGGAGTTGGGAGAGTAGAGGGTGTGAAAGAGCATCCCCTGCTGCATGGGCGAGAGGGGGTAAAAATCTTCAACGTTTGCTTTGCCCATTTCAAACTTTTCCAATTGCTGAAAGAATGTCTTCTAGGTCGTTTTGCGTCCACTGACTCCACTTGAATTCTGCAAAGTCAGAGGGAGTGCAGCCGAATGCTTCGGGTTCCTGGGAAGCCAGGGCGATCGCTCGCAGGGCTTCGGCAAATTTTTGCGCTAAATTCTCCACCGTAGAACGTCGGTGAATTTCCTCGCTGTAAGTCCAATCCATTCGCAACTGCCCGCCCGCAACAAATCCGTTAATTTCTATCAAATAGCTGCGGTTTCCTTCGGGACTGAAAGGCTGCCCGACGGATTCCCCAGACAGGGCAAATAAAGATGATTCAGGGAGAACTTGGTCGAACTGTCCGAAGTAATTGAAACTCACCTCTGCTGCAGGGAGGGAGATCAGTTTCTGGGAAATTTCGCCGCCGAGATATCGCAGTAACCCGTAACCCATACCGCGATTTGGGATGGCGCGCAACTGTTCTTTCACAGCCTTTAAGCCATCTGCGGGAGTGGAAGCTTCGCCGATCGACAGCAGTACCGGAAACACGGAAGTAAACCAACCCACAGTCCGCGAAACGTCTGCATCTGGGAAGATATCTTCCCGCCCGTGCCCGTCTAAATCAACCAGCAGCGAGCGCTCTCTGGTCCACTGGGCAAACGCCCACGCCAGTGCTGCCAGCAGCACGTCGTTAATTTGGGTTCGGTAGACTTTGGGAACTTCGTGCAGCAAGACGTTAGTGTCTTCAGCAGCGATCGCCACCGACACGATGCGCGACTGCGCTACCGCATTGCTTCCCCCAGCGAAATCTACTGGCAGGGGAAAAATCGGCTTTTGCAGGTGTGCCAGCCAGTAATCGAATTCTTGGTGCAATGCTTCTGACTGAGCATATTCAACCAGCCGCTGTGCCCAATGTTTGAAAGATGTCGTCTTCGGCGGCAGCGAGATTGCAAGACCCCTGCTCAACTGTTCGCAGGCATTCTGCAAGTCTTCGAGCAAAATTCGCCACGATACGCCATCGACAGCTAAGTGGTGGATAACTATTAGCAGGCGCGAAGGTTGCTGCGCCCCCAGATCGAACAGAACAGCGCGCGCGATCGGCCCTTCTGACAGGTTTAAGCTTGCCTGTACTGCATCGGTCTTAGACGAAATCGCACAATCTTGCTCATTTGTCAACAAATTAGATAAATCTAATTTTTCAAACGGCACGGCTCCCCCCGGTTCGGCATTGAACTGCTGCCAGCCAGATTCGCCGGGGGCAAAGCGCAGGCGCAGCGCGTCGTGGTGCGTCAGAAGTTGCGCGAACGCTCGCTCCAGCAGCACTGCTTCGAGGGGTTGCCGCACTTCTAATAACATCACGGCTTGATTCCAGTGGTGCCCACAGGCAAAATTTTCTTCAAAGAACCACTGCTGCACGGGAGTCAGCGGCACCGCGCCCGTCACCGGTTTTTGCTCGGCTCGCACAGCCTCGACAGTGCCAGCAGCGGCTGCCAGAAACGCGATCGTCTGGTGCTGGAATAGCAGTTTGGGAGTCAGTTGAATCCCCGCTCGATTGGCTTTGGCGACAATCTGAATGCTGAGAATCGAATCTCCGCCCAACTCGAAAAAGTTGTCGTGTATGCCCACTCGCTCGATTCCGAGAACCTCCATCCAAATACTGGCTAGCTGCTGCTCGATGCCGCTGCAAGGAGCCGCGAAAGTCTCTTCCAATTCGGATCGCGTCAAGTCGGGCGCTGGCAGCGCAGCCCGATCGAGCTTGCCGTTGGGCGTTAGAGGCAGTTTCTCCAGCAAGACGAAAGCAGACGGCACCATATACTCTGGCAAGCGTTCTTGCAAGAACTGGCGCAGCTCGCTAGAAGATAACTGTAGGGGCGGTGCCCCCGTGCCCGCCCCTACGCGGGCGTCGGGGACGACGTAAGCAACGAGACGCTTGCGAGCGTTCGCCTCTTCCCATACCAAAACCGCACTTTCTCGCACTGCCGGATGCTGGGACAGCACCGCCTCAATCTCTGCCAGCTCGATGCGGAACCCGCGAATTTTCACCTGATTGTCAAGGCGACCAATTAGCTCGATATTGCCGTCTGGCAAGTAGCGAGCTAAATCCCCAGTTTTGTAAAGGCGATTTGAAGGCCCGAAAGCAGAAATTTCTTCGCAGAAGGGGTTGGCAATGAATTTCTGGGCGGTTAATTCGGGGCGGTTGAGATAGCCTCGCGCCAAGCCTGCACCGCCGACGTGCAGTTCTCCGGGAACGCCGATCGGCACGGGCTGCAAGGAAGCCTCTAAGATGTAAAGCTGGGTGTTGGGAAAGGGCCGTCCGATGGGGACTAACTGCTCGCCCGCTAAATTTCCCGCCGCGCTTTCAAAATAGCAACTGTCGATCGTGGCTTCAGTGATGCCAAAGGAGTTAATCAACCGAGTTTCTCTGCCGCAAAATTGCCGGAATTTTTCATATTCCGAGCCATACCAACTGTCTGAGCCGCAGACGAGGATTTTCATAAAGTCGAGCCGCTGTCCGCTCTCTTCTAGGTACTGGATCAGGTTCCTCAAGACGGCGGGAACGAATTCGGCAAAGTCGATCTTTTGCTGCAGCATCAGTTCGTAGAGTTCCTGCGGCGCGAGCAGCTTCTGGCGATCGCACAGCACCAGTTTGCCGCCAGAACACAGCGATCGCATCAAGTCGCCGCTAAAAACGTCGAAGGAGAAGCTGGCCATCTGCAGGTGAGATGTTACCCCAGAGCGAAGTCTATAAGCGGTTTCCCAGCCTAAATAGGCATTTACCAGACTGCTGCGATTGACTGCCACCCCTTTAGAGCGTCCAGTAGAACCCGAGGTGTAGGTAACGTAAGCGAGGTTTTCAGGCGTGGCTGTGTTAGAGGGGTTTTCTTCGCTCTCCAGGGCAACTTGCTCCCAGTCTGCGTCCAAACAAACGACTTTGCAGGAGTGCGGGGGGAGCTTGTTTAACAGGTGTTGTTGCGTCAGCAGCAGTGGTGCCGCGGCGTCTTCGAGCATATAAGCCAAGCGCTTCGGCGGGTAAGCGGGGTCTAGGGGCAGGTAGGCTGCACCTGCTTTGAGGACGCCCAGAAAAGCCGCGATCGCCTCTAGAGAGCGATCGGCGCAAACGCCCACCAGCACCTCTGGACTTGCTCCCAGCTTTTGCAAGTAATGCGCGATTTGGTTGGCCTTGGCGTTGAGCTGTTGGTAGGTTAGCTGCTGGTTGTCAAAGACTGCCGCCGGGGCGTCGGGGGTTTGCTCCACCTGTTTTTCAAACAGATCCTGCGGGCACTGGTTGGGCAAATAACCCGTATTGGTGTTATTCCACTGCAGCAGTTGCTGCTTTTCGGCAGCAGTCAGCAGGGGCAAGCTGGAGAGGTGCTGCTCTGGATTAGTGGCGATACCTTCCAACAAGGTTTGCAGGTGTCCGAGCATCCGGGTAATGGTGGCGTGATCGAACAAATCCGTGCTGTATTGCACTGAGGCTTGCAGCCTTTCCCCCACTTCTTCTAAATCCAAGCTCAAATCACACTGCGTCGTATTCGTTTCGACCTCGAGCATACTTAAAGTCAATCCGGGCAGATCCAAGGGCGGCATGGGGTTATTCCGCAACTGGAACATAACCTGAAATACCGGGTTATAACTCAGACTGCGCTCGGGTTGCAGTTCCTCAACCAGTTTCTCAAATGGCAAGTCTTGGTGCGCGTAGGCTCCCAAAGTCACCTCGCGCAAGCGTTGAAGCAATTCTCGAAAAGTAGGATCGCCGGAAACGTCAGTCCGCAACACCAGCGTATTGACGAATACGCCAATGAGCCCTTCAATTTCCGCGCGGTTGCGGTTGGCGATCGGCGAGCCGACTAGCAAGTCTGTCCGCCCTGTATAGCGGTAAAGCAGCGCTTTAAATGCCGCCAGCAGCGTCATAAACAGGGTAACGTCCTCCCGCTGGCTGAGGTTTTTGAGGGCGGCTGTCAGCTCCTGAGACAGCAAGAGCGACTGGGTTGCGCCTTCGGAGGTCTGAATTGGAGGTCGGGGTCGATCGGCAGGCAGTTCCAGCAAGGGAGGCGCTCCCTCCAACTGCTGCTTCCAGTACGCAAGCTGAGTTTGCAGCACTTCGCCGCTGAGCCAGTTGCGCTGCCAGATCGCAAAGTCGGCATACTGCACGGGAAGCTCTGGAAGCTGCGGTTGGTTTCCGGCGGATAAGGCTTCGTAAATTGCCGCGAGTTCCCGCGCCAGCACTCCTATGGACCAGCCATCTGAAACGATGTGGTGCATCGTCAGCAGCAAAACGTATTCTTCTTGGCTAAGCTGTAGCAAAGATGTCCGCAGCAAGGGGCCTCGTTCTAAGTCAAAGGGCTGTTGCGCTTCCTTTGCAGATAGCTGGTTTACGGCTGCCTCTCGATCGCTCTGGGGCAGTTCTCGCAGGTCTATTACTGGCAGTCGCAGGGGAGTTCCAGGAGGAGCAATGACTTGAATTGGCTGTCCCTGAACCTCAGTAAAAGTCGATCGCAAAGCTTCGTGCCGGTTGACGATTTCGTTGAAAGTTTGCTCCAACACGGCCACATTTAATTTGCCTTTGAGCCGGATAGCGCCTGGGAGATTGTAGAAAGATTTTCCCGCCTCGAACTGGTCGAAAAACCACAGCCGTTGCTGGGCGAAAGACAAGGGGAGCGAGTCGCCTTCTTTCCTTCTAGGAATTCTGCGATCGCTTGAGGATTCTACCCCCTTTTCTCGTAGCATCACTTCCAGCAATGCGCGTTTTTTTGCAGATAGTTTCAAATAGCTCATTTGACCCTGATTAATTTTGACTAGACTGCTGGAATTAATAAGTAGATGGAGAGGCGATCGCCAATTCCCGATCGGGGAGAGAAGTTTTCTCGGCTAGCATTCGCTCTACTTCTTCATCGGAAAGTTCCGCAAGACTCAGCAGCAATTGAGCGGTATTTTCAACGTTCTCTCGCTGCGCGGGATTTTCCACCAGGGCAGCGGCTTGCTCGGATGCCGTAGGCGACTCGAAGAAGGAGCGCAGGGGGACATCTACCCCGAAGGTGTCGCGCACGGCTGAGATGATTTGCGTTGCTAGTAGGGAGTGCCCTCCTAAATCGATAAAAAAGTTGTCGTGAATGCCGATTTTTTCCACTCCGAGTATTTCAGCCCAGATGCCTGTGAGAACTTTTTCAACCGGGGTGTTAGGCGCGACAAAGGTTTTCGGAAGGAAGGCAGCATCCGGTGCGGGAAGAGCTTTGCGGTCTACTTTTCCATTGGCAGATAGCGGCAGCGCCTCTAGCATGACAAAGGCAGACGGCAGCATATATTCGGGCAGCTTTTGGCTGAGAAATTGCCGCAATTCGCAAGTTTCTGGCGCTGCATTTTGTTGGGGAACCACATACGCTATTAACCGTTTCTGACTGCGATCTTCCCCGAATGCCGTTACTACACACGATCGCACTGCCTGGTGCTGGTTCAAAGCGGCTTCAATTTCTCCCGCCTCGATGCGGTATCCGCGAATTTTGATGCGGAAGTCTTCTCGCCCTAAAAATTCGATGTTGCCGTCAGGGAGGAAGCGCCCTAAATCTCCCGTTCGGTACAAGCGTTCGCCCGTGACGGGGTGCGTGACGAAGCTGGCGCGAGTTTTTTCTTCATTCCGCCAGTATCCTTTTGTCAGTCCCACTCCGGCACAGCACATCTCGCCGGCAACCCAGACGGGACAGTCTTCCAGCCTTTGATTCAAAATGTAATAGCGTGTATTGGCGATCGGCGATCCGTAGGGAATGCTGTTCCAAGAAGAATCAACAGTTTCTACCGGATACCAGATATTCCAAAGAGTAGTTTCGGTTGGCCCGCCGACACTGACAACGCGACATTCTTTGACGATCGCCCTTAACCTCTCAGGCAGCGTTATCGGTATCCAGTCTCCGCCGAGAAACGCCCAGCGCAAGCACTCCGGCAACACCTCAGAACGTGCGCCAGCGTAATCGAGCAGCATTTCCATCATCGGCGGAACCGAGTTCCAAATAGTGACGCGCTCTTTTACCATCAATTGAGCCCAGTGAGCGGGGTCTAGCCGTTGTGCGGCATCGGGAATGACGATCGCTCCCCCGGCCGCTAGGATGCCGAAGATATCGTAAACCGACATATCGTGGTGCAGTGCGGTGACTGCGATCGCGCGATCGCACTCGGCCACATTAAACACTTGGTTGGTCTGAGCGATCGCATTGACTGCACCGCGATGCGCGATCGCCACGCCTTTCGGCAAGCCTGTTGAGCCGGAAGTATAAATCACATAAGCTAAATCTTCCGGTTCCTGCACCGCCTCTAAAGCTTCGCTGCTTTCGGCAGCCAATTCGTCGTTATCGAGACAAATTCGCCGCACATTTTCCGGCCATTCCAGGCGCTGATTTAACTGAGATTGCGTCAAAACAATCTCAACTTCGCCATTTTCCAGCAAATACCACAGCCGCTCTTTTGGCAGCGCCGCATCTACGGGCAAATAAGCGGCGCCGGATGCGAGAATGCCCAGCACAGCGACGATTTGCTCCCATCCTTTTTCCATGACGACGGCAACCAACTGGTTAGGGCGAGCTCCCAGCTTCCGCAATCGGTGAGCTACTTGATTCGATCGCAGATATAGTTCCTCGTAGGTGAGGGTGCGCGTTGAAGTAATCACGGCGGATTGCTGCGATCGCGAGGCGACTTTCTGAGCAAACAACTCGTGCAGCAATACATCGGGAATGGCTGCTTCGATGCCCTTAGCGACTGGTTGCTGCTGCAACTGCGCCTCTTCTTGCCAAGCTGACTCCGAGCTTGCGAGGCGTTGCAACAGGCGGCAGTAGGCGTCAAACATATCGTCGATTAGCCCTTGGGGGAAGAGTTCTTCCACCGCATCCCAGTTCAAGAATAGAGTGCCGCCAGCTTCGCTGTACTGATTGTCTATCCAAACTTGGGGAGTTTGACCGACGACGTAAACAACCTCTCCGATTTCTGCGATCGCGCCCAGTATGGAAGAATCGCTTTGTCCGGCGTTATTCTGCGGATTAGTCGTGAATACCACTGGCATCGGTGCCGCCGATGTCATCCGGTGCAGTTGCGCCAATTCTCGCAAAACGCGCACGCCGCTGACGTACTGGTGCTCTAAATCGTGCCAAAGCTGCTGAGTCAGGCGTTTCGCCCGCACTTCAAAACTTTCTCGGCGCGAGTTGTCTACCTCCAGCAAAGTAAACGAGGCAAACTCGCCGATAATGTCGTTGACTTGCGGGTGCAGTAAAAGGCGATTGAAGCGCGGCACGTTGAGGGTAAACCGAGGGCTTTTGCTCCACAGGCTAAGAACTTCGGCATAAGCAGCCAGCAAAACGCCTGTCGGAGAAAGCGCCGATCGCGCGGCTCTGGCTTTAAGTTTTTTCCAGGTTTCCGGCTCTAACTGAGCGCTCCAGCGCTTGAAGCGAGGCTGTGTCAGGGAACTCGGATGCTTGGCTAAGGGGAGTTCGGGCGCTGGCGGCAGAGTGGCGAGGCGATTTTTCCAATACTCTAAAGATTGCTGGAAAAATGAGGAATCTTGGAGCGCGATCGCAGCTAAAACGTAGTCGCGGAATGACAGTTGCAAAGGCGCGTGAAGCGGAGCTATCCCGTAGGGAATCGCTGCGTTGGGATTGCGGTAAAACCTCACCAAATCTCCGAAGAGAATTTGATAGCTCCAACCGTCAATGCACAAGGCGTCAATGCTGACGTGCAAGCGGATGCGGCGATCGCGTATAAGCGAGGCGCGAATCTCGAAAAGCGGCCAGCGATCGAGCGGCAGCACTTGGTGAGACAGGGATTCGCGAATTGCTTCGAGTTGGGAATTCACCGCCTCTGGGCTTTGTCCGCGCAAATCTAATACTGGAATTGCATAAGCTGGCACTGTTTCTAAAATTTGCTGTTGCCCGTCTGGATGGACGATCGCGCGCAGCATATCGTGGCGTTCCACCACTCGCTGCCACGCCAGGCTAAACCGCTCTAAATCTATATCGTCGCCTTCAATTTCTACATAGCCGTGAATAGCGACATTCCCCATTTCAAAAAAGCTATTTCTCCCGATCCAGTAAGCCTGCTGCATTTCATTGAGCGGAAATGGTTCGTAGCGATTTTGAGGATCGGGGACGATTGCAGGCAGTTGCACAAGGGCGCGGGGTTCGATCGCCTGCTGCGCTTTAGCAATGGCGATCGCTTCTGCCAAACTTTCCACCGTCGGTGACTGAAACAAACTGCGTAGTGGCAACTCTACCTGAAACATTTCTCGGACTTTAGCAATCAGTTGGGTTGCTAGCAGGGAATGTCCTCCCAACTCAAAGAAATTGTCGCCAATTCCTATTTGTTTGACGCCGAGAACCTGACTCCAAATTTCAGCGAGTAACTGTTCTTCCCGAGTGCGAGGTGCAGAAGTTGCGTTTAATTCCGATCTTTCTACATCGAGCCCTCTGAGCGATCGCCGATCGATTTTTCCATTAGATGTTAAAGGCAGAGCCTCTAGCAGCACGAAGGCTGAAGGAATCATGTATTGTGGCAGCTTTTCTTTGAGAAAGCCACGCAGTTTGCTAATTAAAGATGGCTGCCCAGTGCTGAATTCTGAGCTAGAAACGATATAAGCCACCAAGCGGTTTTCGCCTGAATTATCCTCCCCAAGCAACACTACACTTTCCCGCACTTCTGGATGCTGGCTCAGTACCGCTTCAATCTCGCCCAGTTCAATTCGGAAACCGCGAATTTTGACTTGATTGTCGCTGCGGCCTACAAATTCAACCGTTCCATTTGGCAGGTAGCGGGCAACATCTCCTGTGTTGTACAACCGCGCCTCAATTTCCTCACAGAAGGGATTGGCAATAAACTTTTGGGCAGTTAGTTCGGGTAGGTTCAAATAGCCTCTGGATAAGCCAGCGCCGCCGATATAAAGTTGGCCCAAAACGCCTACAGGAACCGGCTGCAAATTTTCGTCCAGAATGTAGAGCTGGGTGTTAGGAAGAGGGCGACCAATCGGGATCGAACCGCGCTTTGATTCAACGGATTTTATCGGATGGATAGCTGTCCAGACAGTAGCTTCTGTGGGGCCGTAAAAGTTCCAAAGGGGGACGTTCCACTCAAGCAACTCAGAAGCGAGTTCTGCAGGCAAAGCTTCTCCGCCACACATAATTAGGCGCAGGCTCCATTTTGGCTCGCTATCTGCTGTTTTTTGAGCGTCAATCAGTTGGCGAATTGCTGAAGGAGTTTGATTGAGAATGGTAACTTGCTCGGAGCATAGCAATTGGTAAAAAGCGGAGGGCGATTGAGTCACTTCTAGAGGGACGATAACCAGCTTTCCGCCGTGAACAAGCGCTCCCCAAATTTCCCATACTGAGAAGTCGAAAGCGTAAGAATGAAAAACAGTCCAAGCGTCGCGCTCGCTAAAATTAAATACGGGGTAAGTGGCTGCAAAAAGATGAACGGCGCTGCGATGGTTGACTTGAACGCCCTTGGGTTTCCCTGTCGAACCTGACGTATAGATTACATAAGCAAGACAATCGGGCGTTACATCGCTCAAACAATTTTCTTTGCTTTCTTGCGCGATGTTTTCCCAGTCTGAATCAAGGAAAACTGCACTCAGCGCCCGATCGCGAATCTCCGGATCTAAATGCGACTGCGTCAGCAGCACTTGAACATTGGCATCCTCCAGCATGAAGCTCAAGCGTTCACTTGAATACGCCGGATCGAGCGGAACATAAGCGCCGCCAGCCTTAATAATTCCCAGCAATCCCACCACCATTTCTATGGAGCGATCGACATAAATTCCGACGCGGACTTCAGCTTTTACACCGAGTTTTTGCAGGTAGTGCGCGACTTGATTTGCTCGTTCATTCAGTTCGCGGTAGGTAAGTTTTTGGTCTTCAAATACGACTGCAATTGCATCGGAATTTCGATCGACCTGCGCTTCAAATAATTGGTGAATGGTGGAATCTTTTGGATAATCGACTTGCGTATTATTCCACTCGATTAGGAGTTGATGCCGATCGCGATCGCTCAACAATGGCAACTCTGAAATGCGCGTGTCGGCATTGCCGATAATTCCTTCCAGCAAAATCTGAAAATGCCCGTGCATCCGCGCGATCGTGCTGGGTTGGAACAGGTTGGTGCTGTACTCCCACGTCGCTATCAACCCCCGCTCAGTTTCTTCCAGAAATAGCATCAAGTCGAAATTAGCGGTTCCGGTATCAATTTCATGGGAATTTAATGTCAGCCCTGGCAATTCTAGAGTCTGCGTCAAGCCGTTTTGCAAGGCAAACCCCACTTGAAACAGTGGCGAGTAGCTCAAATCTCGCTCTGGCTGCAACTCCTCGACCAGCTTCTCAATCGGTACATCTTGATGCGCGTAAGCGCCTAATGCCACCTCTCGCACGCTCCTTAGCAACTCTCGAAAAGTCGGATTTCCATTTAAGTCAGACCGCAGCACTAAAGTATTGACAAAAAATCCAATTAATGATTCAATATCGCGGAGATTGCGGCTGGCGATGGGAGAGCCAACTAAAATATCTGTCTGCCCCGTGTAGCGATAAAGCAGCGTCTTGAAAGCTGCCAGCAATGTCATAAATAGGGTGGCTTTTTCTTGCTGGCCCAATTGGCCCAGCGCCAAGCTCAAATCTTTGGGCAACTCCCAAGTTTGTCTCGCACCTTGGAACGTTTGAACGGCGGGGCGAGGAAAGTCTGTTGGTAAATTTAGAATCGGCAAGCTGCCGCTTAACTGCTGCTTCCAGTAAGCCAGTTGCGTCTCTAATATTTCTCCTTGCAACTGCTGGCGCTGCCATGTGGCAAAGTCGGCGTATTGAATTGGCAGCGGGGAAAGCAAGGGTAAACGATCGCTAGAAAAAGCTTGATAAAATTCTGCCAACTCCCGGAGAAATACGCCTAGGGACCAACCATCAAAAATGATATGATGCACGGTTAGAAGTAAGACGTGTTCTGTTTCGCCCAGGCGCAGCAGTTTGGCGCGCAGCAGAGAGCTTTGCCCCAAGTCAAAGGGAGCTCGCGCTTCTTCCGCAGACAGCCTTTGCACCTCGGCCTGGCGATCGTCTGGAGAGCGATCGCTCAAATCTATCAGCGGCATTTGGAAATCGCCCGCAGCAGCGACAACCTGTATCGGTTGCCCTTCCACAGCGGCAAACGCAGTTCTCAAAATCTCGTGTCGCTCGATAATTTTCTCAATACTTTGCCTGAGTGCTTCTGCATTAAGTTGTCCTGTGATCCGAACTGCACCGCAGAGGTTATAAAAGGGGTTTCCTGGTTCCAATTGGTCAAAGAACCATAAGCGCTCTTGAGCAAAAGACAGGGGGATGTTTTGTAGGCGAGAAACTGCCTGAATAGACGCTATTTTCGGCGCTTCTGCCAATTTTTCTAAAATTTTTTCAGCCAGTTGAGCAAGGCTTAATTCCTGGAATAAGTCTTCTATTGATAAAGCTATTTTTAGATCGGTTTCGATCTGATTTTTAAATTCAAAGACCGCCAATGAATCCAAACCCAAGTTACTAAAACCCTGTGCTGATTGGATTTGAGAAATGCTGACTTTCAGCACCCTCGCTACCTGCTGTCGCAAATAGGTTTCTAACTGTGCCTGCTGTTCGGCTAACTCGGCTGTCAGCAGATTTTCTCGCGTGAGGCGATTCTCGATTTCCACCGAATCAGCTAACTCTAAAATGCTACTGACGACAACTTCCAATTTGTCAGCTAGAAAGTCAGCACAGGCGGCGCGACGTTGAATTTTACCACTGGTAGTTTTCGGAATGCTTCCCGGCTTAATCAGCACTACTCCATAGGCTTGTACTTCATATTCGATCGCAATGCGATCGCGGATGGCGCTGATAATTTCCTCGCTATTGGTCGGTGTTTTGCGAGATTCTATTTCTTGGACAATAACGAGTTGTTCAGTGTCGGCAATTTTTACGGAAAATGCTGCGTTAGCCCCCAACCGTAAAGTGGGGTAACTTTGCTCTGCCGTTCTTTCTATATCTTGGGGGTAAAGATTGCGACCTCGGATGATAATCAAATCTTTGAGTCGCCCTGTAATAAACAGTTCTCCGTCTCGTAAAAAGCCTAAATCTCCAGTTCGCAAAAATGGCCCTTCGCTGGTATCTGAAAGATATGCTTGAAAGGTTTTTTCTGTCTCTTCTGGGCGATTCCAATAGCCTCGCGTCACTGTTTCGCCAGCTACCCAAATTTCTCCGACTTCCTGCGGCTGGCATTGCGTCAGAGATTCGGGATTGACGATCGCAACTTTAGTGCCAAATTCAGGGAAACCGCAGCCGACTAAAGTTCTCGCGCCACGATCGCCTTCCAAAACTTCTACAATGTGATTATTTTCCAGCGCCCCCGCGTCAACAGGTAAGAAAGTCGGTGTTATTCCGCTGCAAACCGTGGCAATTTTTAGCGTGGTTTCTGCCATTCCGTAAGCAGGACAAAAGGCATCCGCGTGAAAACCGCAGGGTTCAAAAGCTTGGGTAAATCTCTCTAGGGTTTCTTTGTGGATGGGTTCTGCGCCGTTATAGGCGACGCGCCAACTACTCAAGTCGAGCATTTTTTCGCCATTGCCCAACATTTTGCTGATTTTGCTAGCACACAAGTCGTAAGCAAAATTTGGCCCGCCGCTGTGGGTAGCTTTGTAGCGCGAAATCGCTTCCAACCAGCACATTGGGTTCTGAATAAACGCCGCTGGTGGCATGAAGTAAGAGGGAATTCCCAGATACAAAGGTTTGAGCAATCCGTCTATTAACCCCATGTCGTGAAAGGGGGGAAGCCACGTTACGGCAACGCTTTCGGCATCGTGATCAAAGCCTCGGTGAATGTATTCGATGTTGTACAAAACGTTGGCGTGGCTCACCATTACGCCTTTGGGGGTGGAGGTTGAGCCGGAGGTGTACTGAAGATAAGCCACTTCGTTGGGATGGATGGGTGGCTGCTGCCACTTTTCGCCGTCATCGGCAAGCGCCTCTGCTGTCAGCCAGCGCATCGCTTTGAGTTCTGGCGCTTGATCGCATAGCTGCTCTAAATTTTCCAAGTGTCGCGCGGGTGCGATCGCAAGTGTTGCTCCTGCATCTTTGGCGATCGCACTAATTTTCGCTAAATTCCGTTTCAGCTTCGGCGGATAGAGGGGAACTGCGATCACTTTGGCGTACAAACATCCAAAAAAGGCGGCGAGATAGTCCAATCCTGGCGGGAAAAGCAGTAACGCTCGTTCGCCAGTGACTCCCAATGTCTGAAGTCGCGTGGCGTGCGATCGGGCGATCGCATCTAACTCTCGATAAGTCAAACTGGCGGTTTCAGTTTTTCCGTCTAACAGAAAAGTATATTTCTGCTCTGGTTGGTGTAATGCTCTGTTTTTTAGAAGTTCTACTAAATTGGTACAACTTTCGGTGAGTTGGTTTCCCTTAATGCTTGCGTCACTCATCGATTCTTTTTACCTATAAATCTTGTTTGCAGTACGCCAACCAGTTCCGCCCAATTCTTTCCACATAGACGTTCTGTGAACAGTTGTCGGGCGTTACGAGTCTCCCATCAGCGCGTTTGAGTCTTCAATTCGGGTATGAGCGCTTGTTTTCACGTTTTGTTGTCGATCGCGCTGTTCGGCAATGGCTCCGGGGCGATTTCAGTCCGCGCCAGCTTCGATATCAGCTTCAGGGGCTTTACGGCTATCGACTTTAAGCATAGTAGGCTAGATGATATTTATTGTCAAGAGTAGTTGAGAGAATTTATTGACTCCTCTCATTGCCTATATGACAATATTTTTTAACTTTTGCCATAGCATTTTAGGCGGTCGTTTGTCTAGCCCTGACAATAAACCATACTACGCAAGTGGTGTCCAAGGAAATAGAGGGGTGAGACCCCCTATCATGAGATGCAATAATTTTTCATTAGTTAACTCTTGACAGATGCAAGTGCTCTGTTATCTAATTAAGGCACTTTCTCATTAAGCGTCCAGCGACTACTTACTTTAACCGAGGAAGGTGCCAACCGTGGGCGATCGTCCAGAGCGCCACCGGACTGAGGAGTTCGCCCTCACGCGCCTGCTGTATTCCCAGACAAATGCCACTAGCGACGGGAGAATCGGATCGAACTGCGCCCGACAACTGGGCCGGATCTTCTGCACGTCAGTTTCAAGAGGCACACAAGAGCAGTAACGCTGCCACAAATCATGTTGTGCAAGCAACGCAAACCACATATCCGAAGTTCCATTAATTGTTGATTTAAGAGTAATGAACAGATCGCAGAAATTACTAAGTAGCCTTGGGCTGGCAGGAGTCGTGTCGGCGGTAGTCGCTCAGTCGGCGTGCGCTTCCAACATCGCGCAAGTGACGGGCGTTCGCCTCAACCCCACGTCAGAAGGCATTGAAATCATCCTAGACACTGAAGATGGAAGACCCCTGCAAGTCTTCACCACCACCTTTGGCGAAACTTTACAAATTGATGCCATCACCGCTCAACTGCGACTACCGGGGGGAAATGAGTTTCGTCAAGACAAACCGGCTGCGGGAATTGCTTCTGTCACCGTTACTCCTTTAGATAACAACAGCATCCGAATCAGAGTCATTGGCGAGAGGGGTCAACCAGTGGCACGGGTGATTCCTAACGCTGCAGGTCTGATTCTCAGCTTAAAACCCACCTCGCAGATGACTGCTCGCCCGCCTGCACCGGCTCCTACAACACAGCCACCTGGGACACCCGGAGAACCCTTGCCACCGACCGGGCAGCAGGTAGAGATACCCGGAGAACCCTTACCGCCTACAGCGCAGCCACCTGGGACACCCGGAGAACCCTTACCGCCTACAGCGCAGCCACCTGGGACACCCGGAGAACCCTTACCGCCTACAGCGCAGCCGCCAGGAACGCCCGGAGAACCCTTACCGCCTACAGCGCAGCCACCTGGGACACCCGGAGAACCCTTGCCGCCGACAGCGCAGCCACCTGGGACACCACAGCCGGGGAGAGACCCGATTGAAATCGTCGTCACTGCAACACGAACCTCAGAAAGAGTGTCAAACGTGCCGCGCTCTATAACGGTGATAGACTCAGAAGAACTTCAGCGGGACACAGGGGCATCGAGAAATGTCGGGGAAGCTCTGGCAAATCAGGTTCCCGGTTTCGCGCCGCCGACTCAAACTACGAGCACTTATGGTCAAACTTTGCGGGGTCGCAACGTTTCCGTTCTGATTGACGGCGTGCCGCAAACGACCAATCTTCAATCTTTTGTCAGGGATTTTAGAAACATCGATCCCAGTGCGATCGAACGTATTGAAGTAGTGCGGGGGTCTACCGCAATCTACGGCGCTCAGGCTACAGGTGGCGTGGTTAATATTATTACTCGTCGGCCAACTGAGGAAAGGCTAACTGGTGTTACTGAAGTGGGCGTCAGTAGCGCTTTAACAAACACAAGAGATGCTTTAGGCTTTAACGCTCAGCAGACAATTTCTGGCCGAAGTGGCAATTTCGATATGACGGGCACTGTGTCGCTCGCCAGAAGTGGAGCTTTTTACGATGCCAAAGGCGATCGTATTCCCTTTTTTGAACTCGGCGGAGATAGCAGCACCCTCTTCAACGTGATGGGCAAAGTCGGGGTAGATTTGGACACCCAACAGCGGCTGCAACTAACTGTCAATCACTATCGGGAAACTCAAGATCCCAATGTAATTCCCGACTTTAGTGTTGACGAACAGGAAGGACGGCAAAAAGCCCGCGCCATCCGAACCGGAAATTTGGATATTGACGGGGTAACACCGGGAAATAGGAATACACAGCTCAACTTAAGTTACACCAACCAAAACCTTTTTGGCAGCAGCCTTCAAAGTCAAATTTACTATCGAACGCATTCCAATGTAGGTGTTCCTTCAGATTACCGCACGTCCGATTTCTTTGGGCCGTTTGTCGGCGTTACTCGTTCGCGCACCAACACCGAACAAATAGGAGGAAGGCTTGCGATCAACACTCCTTTATCGCGTGCCGAAAATCTTCGATTAACTTGGGGATCTGACTATGTTACTGAAGATAGCAGACAGCGTTTCGACCTGTACGACCCGGAGAGATTTGACGCAAGTGGCGGCCGGGTTTACCGGAAAATCTCCGAGCGTCCTTTCGTCCCTCCTTACACTTTCAACAGCCTTGGCTTTTTCGGTCAAATGGAATGGAATATTGACGATATCCTCATTCTAAGTGGTGGGATACGTCACGAACGCCTCGGGTTAAACGTCAATGATTATACCACTTTTAATGAGCGCCAGATCGAAGGAGGCGATCGCAAATTTAACGCCACCCTATTTAATACAGGGGCTGTCTATAAAATTACTGACAACTTCAACATATTTGGCAACTTTTCTCAAGGTTTCTCAGTTCCAGATTTCGGCCGCATCCTCCGCCAACCCCCCGACGATTTTGTCGGAATTGAATCTTCGTTAGAAGTAACTCAACCGCAAAAAGTCAACAGCTACGAAATTGGCATTCGAGGAGGGTGGCAATCCGTGCAAATGTCGCTTGCCGCTTTTTACAATACCTCCGATCTAGGAGTCCGTTTTACACCAGTTGGTAACACAGGCCGCCTGGAACTACAGCGCTCCCCAGAACGCATTTATGGCTTAGAAGGAACTGTGGATTGGCAACCTGCACAAGCATGGTCGCTCGGCGGGACTGCTACTTATATTCAAGGCGAATATGAGGACGAAAACAGTTACCTCGCCCTCGATAGCAGCCGAATTCCACCACTCAAGCTAACAGCTTATGTTCAAAACGAAACTTTGCCGGGATGGAACAATCGGTTACAGTTATTATATTCTGGAAATCGCGATCGGGCATTCAAAGACGGCTCGGATGGCGGCCCGATTAGCAGCTATCTCACACTGGATTACATCAGCGCGGTTAAAATTGGCTCTGGGCTGCTAGAAGTCAAAGTCGAGAATTTATTGAATAATCAATATTTTCCCGTGATCTCGCAATACTCCGCTGGATTTGAATCGGACAGCTCTAATTATGCAGGCAGAGGTTTGACTCTCAGTGTTAATTACCGCCTTAACTGGTAATTACAGCAGATTGCAGGTTTATGAGGTAGATTCAATATCCCCGTAGGGACACTCCAAGAACCCATTGGTGTCAATTTAAGCTGTTAGTCCGCTAGTCCTCGCGCCCACACGCTAGTCCGCCAGGGGTTGAAACCCCTGTCTAATAGCTAAAGTCCTCTCAAGAGGATTAATGAGTTGAGAAGTGTTTTTCTCAGTCCTCATAGCGAGGACTTTAGCTTTGAGACAGGGATTTCATTCCCTGTCGGACTATCGGTTTTACCTTAATGAGAACAGTTAACGGCTTTGAGAAAAATTTCGAGATGAAGTTCCGCAAACTCGCATTCAAACTGCACTTGTATTTGGGGTTAGTGGTAGGAATATTTCTAGCAGTAATTGCTTTAACGGGTAGCTTGCTGGTTTTCGGGCCCGAAATCGAGCGGTTCTTCAATCCCCAACTCCTGCAAGTCATTCCTCAATCCGAACAGATACCGCTGGAAAATGTCCTGCAAATTGTCGAAAAAGCTTATCCGCAAAATCAAGCTCTTAGTATCTTGCTGCCGCGATCAGCGAAGGAAGTTTGCCAAGTTTGGATGCTGTCAAAGAATGAGGAAACAGTTAGGGTTTATGTCAATCCTTACAGCGGAGAAATTACGGGTGCGCGTTTAGGTAAACAAACTTTTACAGGTTTAATTTTGACGTTACACGCGGAATTAGCGGGAGGAGAATTCGGTCATCTTGTTGTCGGTATTTGCGGTCTAGTAATGCTAGGACTAACTTTTAGTGGCTTGGTATTGTGGACGGGTTGGCGCAATTTGGCTCGCGGATTTTCTATTAATTGGCAAGCTCACTGGCAGCGGACTGTATTTGATTTACATAACGTTTCGGGCATTGTATCGGTTGCTTTTATCATACTAATCTCTGCTACAGGGACAGCGATAATTTTTTACACGCCGGTTGAATCGGCTCTGTATTGGCTAACGAATGAAAAGCCACAGCCAGCATTGACTTCTCATCCCCACTCTAGCAGTTCGAGGCAAAACCTTGACGAAATCTTACACCAAGTTAATACCGTTTGGCCGGAAGCTACAACCACTTTTATTTCTCTGCCTTTGAAGCCTGAAGCCATTTTTAAAGTACGGAAAAAATTTCCCAATGAGCCGCACCCAAACGGGATTAGCACCATTTATCTCGACCAATATAGTGGCAAAATATTGCAGGCTGACAGTGTAAATTCAGCTTCTGTAGCAAATCGAATTCTCAACTCGCTTTATCCGCTACATATTGGCAGCTATGGCGGAATTTACTTGCGACTTGTACACGCGATCACAGGATTAGCAGCGATTGTACTGTTTGTTACGGGCGTACTAATGTGGCGGCAGCGGCACTTGGCAAAATTTTACCGCAAGGAGGCGAGACAGCAATATGAAGAATTATCTCCACTTAGCCAGCAATGGCCTTGGTTTTAAGGAGAGCGGCGTGCGGTTGGATGCGGGTGTCATTCTCCTGCCTAAAAGCCCCGATTCTCTGAATTTTAAATTCTATCAATCGCCTATTTAATGCAAAAATTTATTCAACTCTGGCTGGGACAAACTGCTTCGATGATTGGCAGCGCTATGTCCGCGTTTGCGCTGACTATTTGGATTTGGGAGTCCACCAGTCAAGCGACGGCTTTGGCTTTGTTGATGTTTTTTACTCAATTGCCGCGCATCTTGCTTGCTCCGGTTGCTGGCATTCTCGTCGATCGCTGGAATCGAAAATTTTTGATGGGGATCGGTGATGCGGTTTCAGCTTTGTTAACGCTCACTATCCTATTACTTTATATCAGCCAAAACCTGCAAATATGGCATATATATGTAGCGGCTGCGATTAACGGAATTTTTGACCAACTTCAGCAGTTAGCTTACTCAGCAGCGATCGCCACAATGATGCCCGAAAAGCATTACAGCCGCGCTAGCAGTTTAAGTTTTTTGGCAAATTACGGCGCAAGTATTATTGCTCCGACGCTGGCGGGGATTCTCTATTCTGCGATCGGGTTGAGCGGGATTTTTACGATCGACCTGGCAACTTTTACAATTGCGATCGCCACGCTAGTATGTGTCAAAATACCACAGCCCGCGATCGCGCCAGCGTTGCGGAGCAATATCGCCTCCAATCCCCAGCCGACTCGCCCCCACCTGTTGCAAGAACTCAGCTTCGGATTCCGCTACATCGTCCAGCGTCCCAACCTACTTGCCTTGCTGGTGTCCCTTTCGCTATTCTGGTTCGCTCACGACATCGGCGCGGCCCTGTACTCACCGATGATACTGGCACGCACCGGCAACAATGCCAGAATCCTCGGTACTATCCTTTCAGCCGCCGGCGCAGGCGGCGTTTTAGGAGCATCAATCGTCAGTATTTGGGGCGGCCCCAAACGTCGAATCCGGGGCTTTCTGCTCGGCATGGCAGGCGCGGGCTTGAGTAAAATAGTCTTGGCTTTCGGTCAGGCGCTTTCCATCTGGATTCCCGCTCAATTTTGTTCGTCTTTCAATTTCCCCATCCTCGGCAGTTCCAACGAGGCAATCTGGTTGGCGAAAGTCGCACCAGAAGTACAGGGCCGCGTTTTTGCTACCAGAGCAGTCATCGTACAATTGGCATCAGCGATCGGTCTATTGATCGCAGGCCCACTTGCCGATCGCGTCTTTGAACCCGCCATGCAACCGGGAGGTTTTTTAGCAGCTATTTTTGGCCCAATTATCGGGACAGGTGCCGGTGCTGGCATGGCTTTGTTATACGCTATCTCCGCCCTGGGCTTATTCCTCGTTGCAGTCAGTGGGTATGCTTCCCGACAGTTGCGCGATGGCTAGAGGACGAGAAAGGTAAAAGGAGTGTCAAAGTTTCTGGCGCGAACTCAGGTGAGCTTCAATTTCCGATCGCGATCGCCATACAGGGCGCAATTCCTTGCGAGCAAAAAGCTGCAACTGATCGCCGACGTGGGGTGAACCAGGTTGAGTGGCGTTGCCGTAACTGTTTAGCGCCATCGCTTTCACCGGATTGGAGAACTCAATCGCAGCGACAAAAGAATCGCCGGCAACCGCTTGAAAGCGATCGTCCTTGCCAGGAGCGAACCATACTGAGCGAAATACACCCAAAGCACCGTCAGCTCCATTTGCAGGCAGATTCGCCACCCCAGGCAATCGGAAGACTTCCCCCCATGCCACATCTAACGCGCCATAAGTTACCTCAACTTTGGTTGCTGCCGCTTCCAGCACCCGCAACGCCTCCGCAGGATTTGCCAACCCGTCTGGCGTCGTTAGCGGCGCATCTTCGCTCCAAGGTTTAGCGAATAACTCATCGGCATCCATCGCTTTTTTCCAAAAGGCAAACAGCACCGCACCGCGACTGTCAGCATCGACTTTCCGATCCCAAGTGGCGAGAACTTCCGCAGCGCGGCGCGCTTTTTCACTGCCTTGCCGTGCGGCGGGAATTAAATCATCAAGGAGGCGATCGGCGAGTTCTACCTGAGTAGAATGTTTGTATTGCATCAATTCATCGAAAGAGATTTTGTCATCTTCTAAGAGCATTTTTGCCGATCGCTGCGATCGCAAATCCATCGGGCCGCGCGGTGCCATGTAGGCGGGATAATTATCGGGTGCGATCGCGCTGGGAAACGTCGTTGTCCAAGGCGGATCGTTGGTATTTTGCAACCAACCGCTGGGCGGATCGACAACGCGCGGCAAATCCGCATAGGGATGATTTTTACTCCACAAAGTCTCTGAGGTATTGCCTGCGATCGTGCCTGACCAGTATTTAAAATCTCCTTTTTTGCGTATGGGGACTTGACCGTTAAACAAGTGCATGATATGCCCCTCACGATCGGCATACATGACGGTAAACATGGGAATTTCCAAGCGCTTTAAAGCAGCTTCAAATTCAGAAAAATTCTTGGATCGTGCCATATCCCACCACTGCTGAAGGGCTGCGGATTTATCGAGCCCGACAACGCGCAGGGCGATCGCTTTGCCCTGTTTTTCTGTGATAATCGGCCCGTGAACAGAACGCCGCACGACTAGAGATTCCGATCGCAAATTTCCATTCTTTTCTTTGACTTTTAAAACCTTCTCTTCTCTGTCAAATTTTCGGACTTCGCCATCGAAGCGATAACCATCGTTAGCGAGAGGCAATTCATAGGCATCCCAGCCATCGTGAGTGTTGACAGTATGAGTCCATCCCAAGTTGTCATTAAAGGCGATCGTTAATACAGGAAATCCGACGAGAGTCGCTCCGTAAGCGTTAATTTCTGGGCCAATCAGTTGCGCTTCGTACCATAAATATAAATCCGACCAAGGAAGGTGAGGATTTGCCAATAGCATAGCATTGCCACTTTCAGAGCGCGAAGGAGCGATCGCCCAACCATTAGAGCCTTTGGGGGTGTCATTTTCAGCGAGTTCTTCAAGGCGCTCTGGCTCGACTATAAAAGTAAAATTGATGACACGTTGCGCGTGTGCCAATACATCTACCGGTTTGAGAGGCAATGCTATCTTTAATTCTTGGGTGAGCGCCTCTGGGTGTTCTTTTGCATAGGCATTCATTCCGCCAACAAAAGCATCGAGATAGTTGCGAAAAATGGGATTTTGTGATTCATACCACGCATTAGCGCGATTAGGAATTCCCATAGTTTGCACCCAGCGATCGGATTCCAGATAATCTTCGCCCCAAAACTCGGCAGCTTGCCCGCGAGCTTGTCCATAAAGACGCAAAATCAGATTACCGTGACTTTGCATCTGCGCCCACCCAAAAGCGTAGAAAAGGCTTTTACTATTTTCTCCGTAAATATGTGGAATTCCATAGGTATCCCAAAGAATTTGAGTGCCGGTTTGAGGCGAGGATTGAACCCCATTATTTAGAAGCAAAACTAAAATAAAACTCATCAATAACGAGACAATCCGCAGGCATTGTTTTTTTAGTTGTAGAAACACTGGAAATTAATTGGCTAGGGTTAAACTGAGACATTGCAGCCTTTTCAACAAGCTGCATGAACAAAACGCCGAGGATTTAAATTCCTTTTATGGAGCACAAGGGAGAAAACTATAGAAATCCTAAATCATTTGTGAATTTCTTACTCCCTCCCCTTGATAAGGAGAGGGTTGGGGCGGGGTCAAAATTTTACGACTCATTTAGAATTGCTATATACCCAATCCGATGCCCAAAAACGTAACCTATCTGCGTCCATCTGCGTCCATCTGCGGTTAAAAAAATACCACCTCTTCGAGAATTCCATAAAATCCGAAAAAACACCCTGTGTAAATAGGATGTGAAATTAAAAGCCCTCCCCTAACCTCACCAAATTGAAAAGCGCTATAAAACGCCTGTGTGTCGGCCCTAAAGCGCATTAATTTCATTGGTGAGGAGGGGGGGAAACAAGTAGGGCGAGATAGGTTATAAGGTTATTTTTTAATTTGACCTTGTTGCCAATTTCCTTCTACTTTCGTTCCATCTGCATAAATGTAGGAACCTTGCCCGTGTTTCTGACCGTTGAGGAATTCACCTTGATAGCGATCGCCATTGGCGTAAATGCAAGTACCTTTGCCGTTGAACTGACCATCGGTAAATTCGCCTTCGCAGCGATCGCCATTCTTAAAAACGTAAACTCCTTTCCCGCTCATCTTACCCTTGACAAAAGTGCCTTTATAGCTATCTCCATTGGCGAACTCACGGACACCTTCACCACTAAATTCTCCATTGTCAAACGGCCCTTGATAACGTCCCCCTTCTTTAAAAGTAAACAGCCCCTGACCTTGAATGTTGCCCTTCACAAACTCTCCTTCATAGCGGTTGCCGTTCTGATATTCGCGAACCCCTTTACCGTGAAACTGCCCTTCACTAAATTGCCCCTCATAACGACCTCCTTCAGCAAAGGTATAAATTCCCTGCCCGTTAGGCACATTATTCAGCAACTCTCCTTCGTAGCGGTTCTTATTAGCATATTGACAGACGCCTTTGCCGTTAATTTTTCCTTCTTTAATATCTCCTTCGCACCGAGTGCCATTACTGAACGTAAAAGCCCCCCGACCGCTGGGAGAACCATTGCTAAAAGAGCCTTCGTAACGAATGCCGTTAGTTGAGGTAAAAGTGCCTGTACCGTCGAACTCACCGTTTTTAAAAGTGCCTTCGTAGCGGTTGCCGTTAGCAAATTCGCGGACACCTTTACCGTTGAATTCCCCATCCCCAAATTCTCCTTGGTATCGACCTTCTTCTTTAAAGGTATAGATGCCTTGACCGTGAGGTTTGCCGTTGAGAAATTGGCCTTCGTAGCGATCGCCGTTGGCATATTGACAAATGCCGGGCCCGCTGAGTTTTCCCTCACTCAATTCTCCCTCGCAACGTCCGCCATCGGGTAAAGTAATTACTCCTGCCATTGCGCTGTGAGGGTTGGCAAACAACAAAGCCATTCCCAAGTTGGAACCAAGTAAGAGAGCGAGTCCCACTCGCTGAAGTTTACTTAATATTGCTGACGACATTCCCAAATTCATAATTCACAAAAAATTCAATTTTTAACTTTGCTATTTCTTGGACGGTGCTATAGAATTCCCAGCCAAATTGCTAGAGTCTCAAAAAAATCCCTAGTCAGTGAGCCGGAAGGTAATGGATGCTCTTTCTCCTTGAATGCCACTCTCTGATGAGGCAAGTTTCCATTTTTCTACTGCTTTAATCGCTGCCTTATTCAAGTCGTTGTATTTGCTAGGAGTCGAGATCTTGATGTTGAATGGCTTACCGTTGGGGTCAATGTCAAACACGACTTCCACTTCGCCTTGCCGCCCTTCTTCTCTGGCTGCGCTCGGATATTCAGGTCTACCGCAGCTAATGCAAGTGTCGGGAAGCCGACCGGAAGGGCCTGAAGGACTCCTCCCTCTTCCTGGATTTGTCGGTTTCGGCACTGGCCCGGAACCGCTGCCAAATGGCCCTGACGAACCCCCGCCGCCATTTCCACCCCCACCGGGTGATGAGTTCGATGCACTTCCAACCGGGCTACCAGAGGAGGGGAGGTTTCCTACATCTCCGATCGCATTTCCAGAATTTCCGCCACCTCCTGGCCTGGTAGCTGTGACTGGTGAGCCAGCCGCAGGCGATCGGGGCGATCGCCCCGAACCAGTCGCAAATGGATCTGAGGAAGGTATGTTGCCATTTTCGCTGGCACCGGATGGTGAGTTGGACGCACTTGCTCCGGGGCTATCAGAGGAGGAGGGGTTTGTGAGATCCCCGATCGCATTTCCAGATTTACTACTGCCTCCTGGCCTAGTAGCTGTGACTGGTGGGCCAGCCGCGGGCGATCGCGCCAATGGCCCGGAAGAAGGATTTAATGGCTGTGAGGAAGGCTCCCCGCTACCCGCCGAAGCAGATGACGAGAGCGGGTTATTTTTTTCAGGGCTGTCGGAGGAGTTGGGATTTCCAGCATCTTTTGTAAAGTCTGGGAGACTCGCAGCACCCTTGGGGCGGGAGTCGCTAACGGGTGGTTCGCTTTTTGGAGGATCGGGCGAAGGGGTTTCGGGTTCCTGGGCGATCGGGGTTTTAGGAGTTTCTGGGGACTTTAAATCCTGTTGAGGTGCGGGGGAAGGCTCGATAGGAGTTGGCGGTGGCGTTACCGCTACGGGTGGCTCCTCTGGAATCGGCGGTGGAGTTACCGCTACGGGTGGCTCCTCTGGAATCGGCGGTGGCGTTACCGCTACGGGTGGCTCCTCTGGAATCGGCGGTGGCGTTACCGCTACGGGTGACTCCTCTGGAATCGGCGGTGGCGTTGCGGCTACGGGTGACTCCTCTGGGGGAGTTGGCTCTGCTGGCGGTTCTGGTTTGAACGTCTCAGGTGGGGGAGATACCTTTTCTGGAATAGTCGGCTCTGGCTGGGTTTCCTCTACTTTGGGCTCATCAAGCACAACAACTTCAATGGGTTCCTCTGCAAATTCAGCAGGTTTAACCAAGTTGAGGCTCAACGGCAGCGCGACACCGTGCAGGAAGCTTGAGGCTAACAGACTGATCGCCAGAACTTTTTTGAGAGCTTCTTCTTGTTGTTGTCTTTGCGTCGCCGAAATATTTGAAAAACTCATGCCTTATGACTCTCCTTGATGGATGGGTTGGCAACGTCCTCGCTGGCTCCCCGACATAACCCGAAACAAGCTACCAACTGCTGGTTGAGCTTGCTATCACTGATGAACCTACCCATCCTATAAGAAGACTGTCACCCTGTTCAAGACTCTTGCAATTAATTTTCATTATTTAATTTTGAGATAGCGACTAGACGCTACCAATCAGCATTTCCTTTGGGGGCGTCTACCTTGCTCTTATGGGCGCTGTCAATATTCTGATTCTGCTAGGGGAAGGTTCACAAATGCCTTAAATACAATACTCTAGCCCGTAATCTACCAACAAATTTCCACATTCTCAAGATTTTCATGTATTTTGTAAATAACTAAAATTGATTTTGTTTTCTTTGTCGATAGGTTATTTTTATGTATAAACGTGGGTCATGACTTGACAAACCCTGAATTTTGTGGAAACCTAGTTGAGAATCTTTTAAATTATTGAAGATTATTGTCAAGTCCTAACGCAAATATTTAGCAAAGAAGCACTGGCAGAACAATCTGTCGCGATCTCGGTCGGGATCACATTAGGAGCATTTTGGGTACAGACGAAGATAGTCACATACAGGTAGTGCGTTTGTGCGATCGCGATCGCGATCGCGCTTGAGTGAAACAATTCGCAGCCTGAATCACTTGTGCCGACTTGACGCAGAAACTCTACCAGCCTTCTCACGGGCTAATTGCACCATTAGGCAGCTTGCGATCACTCAACACAGCTAACGAGAATACAAACTAATGGATAATTTCATTTACATTTTTCGCGCTGGGGGCATTGTTTCTTGGCCGCTGCTTGCCTCGTCAATCGCAGCAGTCGCACTGATTTTAGAGCGTCTTGTCTTTTGGTTTAAAGTGAATCGGCGACAGCGGCGGGTCGTCCGGGAAGTGCTAAAACTTTACACTCAAAACCCGGATTCCGCCATCAAAAAGTTACAAGTAAACGCTGATTTGCCCTTAGCCCGAATTTTTTTGGAAGCATTAGAATTAGACTCGCCCAACATCGAAGAATTTTGTTTGGTTTTAGAGAGTGCAGCTCAGGCAGAAATCCCCGTTTTGAAGCGATTCAATACAATATTTGACACCATTATCACCCTCTCCCCGCTATTTGGGTTGCTCGGAACAGTTTTGGGCTTAATTACCACCTTTGACTCCCTCAAACTGGGAGATGCTGCAGGCACCAATGCCGCGGGCGTTACCGGGGGGATTAGCGAAGCCCTCGTTTCTACGGCAATGGGGTTAGTGGTGGCAATCTTTACACTCTTATTTGCCAATATGTTTCGCGGGTTTTACTTACAGCAGATTGCTTTTATTCAGGAAGCCGGAGGCCAGCTAGAGCTATTGTACCGTCACCACTACGAAAAACTACCAAGAGAATCTAATTATGCGCCTACCCGATGAACCTGAGAGTATTGCCCAGATTAACATCGTGCCACTGATTGATGTAACCTTCGCCATATTGACGTTTTTCATTGTTTCCTCTTTGTCTTTATCCAAATCCGAAGGTCTGCCCGTAAATTTACCGAAAGCAGCAACCTCTCAAGTTCAGGACTCGCCTTCTAAAATTACCGTCACCATTGATCCTAATGGAAAATTAATGGTTGATAAAAAGTCAGTCAACTTAGACCAGATTGAGAGTACGGTGCGGCAGACGATGGGGTCAAATCAGAACTCATTAATTGTGCTGAATGCGGATAAAAGCGTCAATCACGGAAATGTGGTGGAAGTTATGGATCGATTACGCCGAATTAAGGGAGCTAAGTTAGGGATTGCTACCGCAAAGTAGAGAGTTCCTATAATTACTAATTTTGATTGTCCTCACACCCTTAAACAGGAATTACCCCGTGAAAATTTACGAAAAAAGCCTGTAAGCCTAATTAAAAGCTAGTCCTGCATAGTCTGTATGATTCAGGACTTTATATCAAATCCGTTAGCATCGGAATAGTAAATTCGAGTTCACTGTTGACTGTTGACGGTTCACTGTCAACAGTCAACCGTCAACATCATAAGCAGTGTAACCGGAAATGATATTATTTGATAAAGCCGTTAAAAATTAAAGTCCTTAGTTAAGAATTAAAGTCCTTACTGCCAACAAACAGCAAGGACTTTAATTATTTATTCCTGAGTTTTACGGACAAACATCCTTACTACACACGTTAAATACTTGCCATCACTTCACGCGCTGCAGCCAAAGTTCGATCGATATCTTCCTCAGTATGAGCCAAAGAAGTAAATCCCGCCTCAAACTGGGAAGGAGCAAGATAAATACCGTGCTCCAACATTCCCCGGTGAAAGCGACTGAACTTTGTCAAATCCGACTTCTTCGCATCCTCGTAATTGTGAACCGGGCCAGCCGCAAAAAACAAACCAAACATCCCGCTAATTTGCCCGCCCCAAACCGCGTGTCCGGCTTCCTTAGCAATTTTTAGCAATCCGTCAGAGAGTTTTTTGGTAATCTTATCCAACTGTTCGTAAGTGCCGGGTTTTTGTAGCAATTCCAAAGTCTTAATCCCAGCAGTCATCGCCAAAGGATTTCCCGAAAGCGTACCCGCTTGATACATCGGGCCAGCAGGAGCCACCATCCCCATAATATCCCGCCTTCCCCCGTAAGCTCCCACCGGCAAACCGCCACCGATAACTTTACCCAAAGTCGTCAAATCCGGGGTGACACCGAATCTTTCCTGAGCTCCGCCGTAGGCGATGCGGAAACCGGTCATTACTTCATCAAAAACTAACAAAGCACCGTTATCCTTAGTAATTTCCCGCAAACCTTCGAGAAAACCTGCATCCGGGGTAATAAAACCGGCATTCCCCACCACTGGTTCGAGAATTACGCCTGCTATCTCGCCGGGATTTTCGGCAAATAAAGCTTTGACTGCTTCTAAGTCATTGTAGGGAGCGTTGAGGGTATTGGCAGTAGTGGATTTCGGGACGCCCGGAGAGTCGGGAAGGCCCAGAGTTGCGACGCCGGAACCGGCTTTTACCAAGAACATATCGGCGTGTCCGTGATAGCAGCCTTCAAATTTAATCAGTTTATCGCGTCCGGTGAAAGCTCGCATCAGCCGCAAAACGGCCATACAGGCTTCGGTGCCGGAGTTGACAAATCGCACCATTTCAATGCTGGGAACCGCATCGATGACCATTTCCGCGAGTACGTTTTCCAACAGCGATGGTGCGCCGAAACTCGTACCTTTTTCTAAAGATTCGTGCAAGGCTTTGATGACTTCCGGGTGGGCGTGGCCACAGATGGCTGGGCCCCAAGTGCCTACATAGTCAATGTATTGGTTTTCGTCAACATCCCAAATGTAAGCTCCTTTTACCCTGTCAAAGACGATGGGCTGTCCGCCTACGGATTTGAAGGCGCGGACGGGGGAACTGACGCCACCTGGCATCAACTTCTGGGCTGCAGCGAAAATTTCTTCTGATTTGGTCGTTTTCAAGGTTGTGGAAACCAATGTTTTCTCCTTAGTGAACGTCTGTTGTTGGTAGAATAATTTTATAGCCAGTTCAACATAAAGGTTAGGTCGATTCAAGGAAACTATTCTAGTAGATTTTAGGGTACAAACGAATGAGTAGCAATACTAGCTTGGGTTTTTCGGGCTTTGTCGCACTAGCACCGTGAAGCGAAGCTATCCCGTAGGGAAGCGCCCTAAAATGTAATTTTTTGTAAAATAGTTCTTGACAATTTAGCCATCAGTTGCTCAATCTTCTCTCTTCCTCTCCCTCCTCTGCGTTCTCTGCGGTTAATAAAAAAAATCTCCGACAGGAAAGCGTTAATCTATCTTACCAAGTTGAAATAAAATTATGTCTACTACTGATTTATCAAGTTTGAGCCGATCGATCCCAATTGAAAAAATTCGTTACGACGATCGCGGTTTAGTGCCTGCGATCGTCCAAGATTATTTGGACGGTACGGTGTTAATGATGGCCTGGATGAATCGGGAGTCCCTGCAAAAAACGCTCTCTACCGGGCAAACTTGGTTCTGGAGTCGCTCACGCGCTGAATTGTGGCCAAAAGGCGCGACTTCGGGACACATTCAAAATGTAAAAGGGCTGCGTTACGACTGCGATAGTGATGCTTTGCTGGTGACAGTCGAACAAATCGGAGATATTGCTTGTCACACCGGAGAAAGAAGTTGTTTTCACCAAGTTGATGGGGAAATTTCACCGCCGCCAGGGGATATGTTATCTCAATTATTTGCGGTAATTTGCGATCGCCGCGATCATCCTAACGAAAGTTCTTATACTTGCAAATTGTTCGAGGGCGGCGACAACAAGATTCTCAAGAAAATTGGCGAAGAGTCGGCGGAAGTTGTGATGGCTTGCAAAGATGACGACAAAGAGGGGATTGCTGGGGAAGTTGCGGATTTATTTTATCACGCTTTGGTTGCTTTGGCTCACCATCAAGTTGATTTGAGAGCAGTTTACCGCAAATTGGGCGATCGACGAAAATAAATTAGTTATTGGGCATTGGGCATTGGGCATTGGGCATTGGGCATTGGGTATTGGGCATTGGTAGCAGCAACAAATGACTAATGACTAATGACTGCTGACTAATGACTAATGACTAATGACTAATAACTAATGACTGCTATTTTTCAACATTCGATCGAGCTTTTGCAAAATAAAAATAGCCACGCCCACACTCAAAGCCAAACCCAACCAAAAATTATCTGCCGCCCATTTACCTCTATCCAAAGCCAAACCGCCCAGCGGCGGCCCGATTAAATAGCCGATCGCCCAACACTGAGAACTAACCGCCAAATACACGCCCCGCAAAGACTCCGGCGCTAAATCCACCACCAAAGCAGAAGCAAAAGGCGTATAAGCAACAGTCGCCATCGACAAAAAGCTCAAGCCTAAAACAGCTAAAAATAGATTGCCAGTTGCAGCCATTCCCGTCAAGCCGATCGCAATAAATCCCATTCCCCATAGCAGCGCAGAAATCATCAAAGCTTTTGGACAAGAAAACCGCCTCAAAGCTTTAACAACCGGCAGTTGCAAAGCCACAGTTAAAAACGTGCTAAAAGCAAACAAAACCGTAATTGTACCTGTAGAAAAGCCTTTTCCCGATGTCCCCACCGCGACAAACTTGCTAAAGTACAGTGGCATTGTGGTTGGGATTTGGGAAATATATAATGTGAACAGGGTATTTACTAAAGCATAAACTACAAGACTTCGATCGCTCAGCGCCACCATCCAGCCATTTGCCCGATTTTTTTTGCCTCTATCCGCTGAATTAACTGGTTTGTAGGTTTCGGCGATCGCGATCGCCACCACCGCAAACAGCAGTAAAAACGAGATACCATCAATAATAAAGAGCGAGCGATAATTCCCCGTTACAGCAATCAACAAACCGCCCAAAATAATCCCAACTTGCAAACCCAAATTATCAGCAAGCCGCGTCAAAGCAAAAGCCTCCTGTCGCTGTTCGCCCTCAGTTAAATCCGCCACCATCGTCTCCGTTGGAGGCCAATACAAACCCACACCAAAACCCATCAGTAAATTGCCCACAATTAAGCCAGCGAAATCATTAGTCGCCGCCAGTACAAAAGAAGCCGCCGCCGAAATAACTGTCGCCAGCAGTAAAGTTCGGCGCCTTCCCCAAAATTTAGAATCGCAAAAAGAACCGCCCAAAATTCTGCCCAAAATTCCCGAAACTGAACCGCTACCCAAACCAATCCCAACAGCAGTAGCAGATAAACCCACGCGATCGACAAAAAATATCGGCGCGTAAAATAAAGTAAAACCGGTGCCGCTTTGGGAGAGGAATCTGCCGGCGGCAAGAATCCAGACTTGAGGGGGGAGACGGGGCAACCAAGAGGATAATTGAAATTTAGGCATATACACTTAAATTAGGAGTTATTTCTGGACGCTGAAACCTGGTTTTTTATAAAAAATACGTTACGGTGTTTAATCAGGATCAAAACCAGATGTCTTTGGTCGCAGTGCATAAGTCCTATGAGTAATTATTAATTTATTCCGTACTTTTTCGGAATTAGTATTAATTAACCGAGGTGAGGACAAACATACGTGAGCTTAACAATTCTTCAGCGTCTGTTACAGAAAAGTTACCATTAATTTAAAAATACTTAACACGATTTGAGAAAAAAGTTAGTTAAACTCTAGAAAAGGCAGAAGAAAATTTTAGAGGGTCTAATTATATGACAGCTATTACAACATCAAGAGTGGAATCAATCAAACCGCGCTGGCAAGCAATTGTCATGGTTGCCCTAATTTTCTGGCTCAGCGTTAGCCTGATTTTGGATCTAGTAATTATGCCCAGTCTCTACGTATCTGGCATGACGACATCTGCCGAGTTTGCAACTGCCGGGAATTTAATGTTCTGGGGATTCAACCGCGTTGAGTTAATCTGTGCGGGCCTGGTGGCAACGGGTTTGATGGTTTTGAGCAATTTAGTTGGTGACTTCGGCAAGCGCAGCCGCACAGCAATCTTATTATCATTGGTACTTCTGACGATCGCCCTGATTGACACCTACGCCCTGACACCCCAAATGAGCGCCTTGGGAATGCAGCTAAATCTGTTCGATTCCGCAGCAGAAGTCCCCGCCGGGATGAATCTACTGCACCAAGGCTATTTTGCATTGGAAGCGCTGAAGTTAGCCGTCGCCGGTACGCTGCTAGGCTGGTGCTACCAAAACCAAGTTTAATCGACACAATACTCAGAGGTTGAGTGCAGAAAAAAAACTCAACCAGCAGCGGGGGGCGTGAAGTCACGCCCCCCGCTAATTTTTAAAATTTTAGCTATCGAAAACGAGGCTTGAATGAATTGCAGCCCTTCTGTATTCATCGGCGTTAATCTGTGTTTATCTGCCTGTATCTGCGGTTAAAAAAAGAGAATTTCTTGGGCCGCAGATGACAATGGATTGACGCTGATTCACGCGCTTGTCGAGAAGAGAGATATGAATAAACTCCGAGGCTAACAGATTTGAGATAACTATACTGTCAAGTTTCCTGACCCGCCCAAAAACGGATACTTGCGAACGACTCCTGTTGTGGAGAGAGCAAAATTTTAGACTCTTGTTCAAACTCCCAGATTCATCTGTAGAGTAAATCTAAAATCTAAAATCTAAAATCGACCGACGCCACGCCCTACTCGGATGCTTCCGGTAAATCTGCTTTTGGCCAGAGCAAGCGCAAGCCCATTACCGCAAATCCGATCGCTGCGATCCCCTTTACCAGTCGTTCCGGCAACACCTCAGCCGTGCTGAAGCCAATGCCCACACCGATTAAACTCGCCAGCAGCAGCGCCGACGCCGTACCGAAAAATACAGCCCGCGGCGAGTTACAACTACTACCCAGGGCGATCGCAGCTAATTGACTTTTGTCTCCCAATTCTGACAAAAACACTGTAATAAAACTGATTCCCAAAAGTTGCCAGTCCATGTTTTTTTAGTTCTTAGTTAGCTATTGTAGAAATCTAGGACTTACCGACAAGGCAGACAATTAACCCAGCACTTCCCACAGCAAAACCGCCGAAATTGCCAGTAAAATCACTCCGGCTGCTCTCTCCAAAGTTCTCGGAGCAATCCGACTAGCCAGCCACCTTCCCAGCAAAACCCCCAGCAAACTGGTTGCTATCAAAGCCGAACCCGCACCCGCAAACACGATCCAAGGATTTCGAGATTCAGCCGTCATCAGCAAAATCGCGAGCTGAGTTTTGTCTCCTATTTCAGCTAGAAAAATAGTTGCAAAAGTTGAAGCAAAAATTGCCCAGTGCTTGGGCTTCAGTTTCTTTTGTTCCTGACAAATATCGGGATTTACAGTCACTGAGACTTCAGCGGGCTCCGGGGTTAAAGCAGCACAAATCTCAGTAACCTCTTTTATTTGTAGTTGTACCTGTTGTGGCAAATCATAATTGAGGTTTACTGAGTCAGAAGCAGACAAGCTTGGCGGAACAGAATCAAGTTTCACGGGCAATGAGTGCTAAAAGCTATTTATTTTTGACTTGTACTTTTGATTCTAACTCTCTCGGTGCCTGCTTTTACCAAACCAGGGTCATCTTTTTCCCCCGATATTTCAGCAACTGATTCCTAGAACCACTCACCGCACCCACAAAGGCATACAAGCCCCCAGATTGCTCTGTCGAGTCAATCTCAAATCTCAAATCTAAAATCTCAAATTGACTGACTGACTCGCTTCATGTGCCGTAAGTTCGATCGCCCGCATCTCCCAAACCAGGTACAATAAAGCCCTGTTCGTTGACTATTTCGTCGATCGTTGCCGTATAAATAATCAAACTCGGGTACTCTGCACTCAGCCTCTTCAAAGCCGGAGGAGCAGCCACCACAGAGATAATCCGAATCAAGTTTGGGTCAATTCCCCGTGCAGTCAATTCCTGCATAGTCGCTATAATCGTCCCGCCAGTCGCCAGCATCGGCTCGCTAATTATCACCCGCGTTTCCGGGTTAAACTGCGCCGGCAATTTGTTCAAATAACAAGTCGGTTCCAGCGTCTCCTCATTTCTTGCCATGCCGAGGTGGTAAACCGAAGCCAGCGGTACAACCGTCTGAATTCCTTCGAGCAGTGACAAACCCGCCCGCAAAATCGGTACCACAACTAACGGAGCTTCTGGGTTGATAAAAGTTGCCGGACATTCTGCCAAAGGCGTTTGCACTGTTGTTTCCACTGTCGGCAGCCATTCTCGAATCGCCTCGTAAGCCAGCCACCTTCCTAATTCTGTCATCGCAGAACGAAAAAGTACCGAGGGGGTGGCGGCGTCGCGGGCAACAGCCAGCCAGTGTTTAATTAATGGATGTGGAGGAACGTAAACGCGCAGTTGCAGGGACATTAGGAAATTGGGGAGATTGCTAGGTTTGAGGGATTTTATGCGGTGCGATCGATCTTCTTCGAGGGCTTCCCCCACGGGCGATCGATCGCTCTGTGCAACTTATCACATCCTTGAGGGCGCATACAAGCTAGAGATTGAGTTAGAACCTATTCGCCGATCAACCTCCATCAGCTTATTGAAATATTTTTCCAATAGTATTGACATTAATTAGCAACAAGGCTATAGTGATTTTTAGTGTTCTCCTCTCAAAGGATCGGCAGACGGGGGCAGTCGGCAATGGTAGACTGTTCCCGCATTTTTTTGGGAAGCAGGGGCATCGGGAATCGGGCGTCGGGCATTGGGCATTGGATATTGGGCATTGGGCATTGCCGAACTTCGGTCTTCCTGACATCCGTTACATCCGCTACATCCGCTACAAATCTCTTGCCGAACTTCTTGCTTCGGGAGCGATCGACTGTAAAATCATAGAAATATTAAGATTTTTAACCGAATGTCAGCTCCTACCCAATCCCAGTTATTTTCTCCCAACTCCCGCCCTACACAGCAAGAGTTTGATGTAATTGTCATCGGTTCCGGCATTGGTGGACTGGTGACAGCCACCCAGCTAGCCGCTAAGAAAGCCAAAGTTTTAGTGCTCGAAAGCTATACAATTCCGGGGGGTAGCGCTGGATATTTCGATCGAGAAGGCTACAGATTCGATGTCGGCGCCTCCATGATTTTTGGTTTCGGACAGCGTGGCACCACCAACCTCCTCACCCGCGCCCTGAAAGCAGTCAACGTCACCTTAGAAACCATTCCCGACCCCGTACAGCTTCACTATCACTTACCCAGCGGCTTGGAACTTGAAGTTCCCCAAGCTTATGACAAATACTTGCAAGAATTAACTGACAGGTTCCCTCACGAACGCGAAGGAATCCACAAATTTTACGGCGAATGTTGGAGCGTCTTCAACTGCCTCAACGGCATGGAATTGCTATCTCTAGAAGAACCTGGATATCTCGTTCGAGTCTTTTTTCAGAATCCTTTAGCCTGTTTGGGATTAGTAAAATATCTGCCTCAAAATACTGGCGACATTGCGCGGCGCTACATAAAAGACCCTACTTTGCTGAAATTTATCGACATGGAATGCTACTACTGGTCTGTAGTACCTGCCGACTTGACGCCGATGATTAATGCCGGAATGGTATTTTCCGACAGACATTACGGTGGCATAAATTATCCCAAAGGCGGAGTCGGTCAAATCGCCCAAAAATTAGTAGAAGGATTAGAAAAATGCGGCGGGAAAATTCAATACAAAGCTAAGGCGAAAAAAATTATCACAGAAAACGGCCGCGCTGTCGGAGTCGAGCTAGCAACCGGCGAAGTTTACCGGGCAAAGCGCATAGTTTCTAACGCCACGCGCTGGGATACTTTTGAGAAATTGCTGCCGGCCGAAGAGATGCCCGCTAGCGAGAAGAAATGGCAGCAGCGCTATCAAAAAGCCCCCAGTTTCTTGAGTTTGCATTTGGGAGTGGAAGCAAGCGTAATCCCTGCTGGTAGCGCCTGCCACCACATTTTGTTAGAAGAGTGGGACAAAATGGAAGCGCCGGAGGGAACAGTTTTGGTGTCAATTCCGACCGTACTCGACCCGGATTTAGCTCCTGCAGGATATCACATCGTTCACGCTTTTACTTCGAGTTGGATGGAAGAGTGGGAAGGACTTTCGCAGCAGGAATATGAGGATAAAAAAGAAGAGGCGGCAGGGAGAATTATTGAAAGATTAGAAAAGATTTTTCCCGGTTTAGACGCCGGTTTGGATTATATGGAAGTTGGGACAGCGCGTTCTCACCGCCGCTTTTTGGGGCGCGAAGATGGAACTTACGGGCCGATTCCGCGACAGAAGCTAATGGGTTTGCTGGGAATGCCGTTTAATCGAACTTCTATGCCTGGTTTGTATTGTGTGGGTGACAGTACGTTTCCCGGACAGGGTTTAAATGCGGTGGCGTTTTCTGGGTTTGCTTGCGCGCACCGAATAGCGGTTGATTTGGGTTTTTAGTGGTAGTAGTAGGGTGCGTCAGATTGTTAGGTTGAAAGACGAGAGAAAATGTGAGGCTCCGGGGCTCCCTACACAAAAACTAAAAACCCGGTTTCTGCAGAGAAACCGGGTTTTTAACCTCAAAATTAGTGTTTTCCATTCTTTTAAGGAGTTTACTGGTCGTAGCTGCCGCCGACGCCGATTTGGGTATTGTAGATTTTCGCATCTGTGATGGTCATATCTTCCATTGATGCGCCGGATACGTCAGCGGTGTTAATGATGGCCGCGGTCAGATCTGCCCGATCGAGGTCTGCGTCATTTAAACTGGCATTAGTCAGGAAAACTGCGGTTAAGTTAGCACCCGTCAAGTTAGCACCCGTCAAGTCAGCACCTTCGAGGTTGGCCTGAGATAGGTTTGCTCCTTGCAAATTTGCTTCTCTCAAATCAGCACCAATTAAATGAGCTCCCTTTAAATCTGCTCCAGACAAGTCGCACTTAAAACATTGCCCGGTTGACAATAACTGTTCGACGTGAACGGGATTTTCAGCGCGAGCCGGGCCTGCCAACAGTAGGGGAGTAATTAAAAAAGTAGCGGCTAATAGATTGCGTTTCATAATCTCTTTTCCTCACCAGACTCTGTATTCAAGTTCTTGTCTTGATATCTACAATCTTACCACGGTTGTTTTCGCAAGTTGCGATCTAATTCACACATTGGCTGTGATATCGATTGCCCTCAACAACGCATACATGGTCTCGACAAGCTCGCAAAACATAATTTCGCAAAACTTAACACTGCCGAACTTAATACAGTGCCTTTTTGTAGTAACCTTTTCTAGGTTAGCTAATACAGCAAACAGATGCGTCTTTCTGAAGAGGGAGATGATTCGCAATGCTATGGATGATTTTAGCCGATAATCTTATCGCAAAAAGTTCACAACAAATACATTATTTTTAATAAATGTGTCACGGGATAGAAAATTTAACTTAAAATAAAGATAAGCTTCTAACTTTATAGGTAGAAGAAAAGCAGTCACTGGCCCGATCCCCAGCCCGAGCTCTGCTGCATTTTTAACAATAAATTTTAATTAGGTCTCACCAGCGCCGTAAAAATCCACCTAGTGCTTGGAAATCAGCACTTTTTTGGAATGTCGCAGAGTCCACGCGATCGCAAAACTCAATTAAATATGCTCAAAAACGATTCATCCAAGTATCTGCCAACCTTAGCTCAAGTAATAGACCGCTACCCCTTGACAGTGGCGCCCGATACCCCACTAGCAGAAGTAATTACCCTGATGGGCCAACGGCGCCCAAGTTGCTCTCTAAACGCAGTCATTCCACCAACCGATATCTATCAGCCACTAACAGAAATCGTAAATCCGCCCACCTCAAGTGCATTCAGAGACGCGACAGGTATCTGCGTCTTTGTCGTGGAAAAATCACTCTTAAAATTATCCTCGCACTCTGATCCACCTTCTCAATTGCAAGGAATCTTCACAGAAAGGGATCTTGTCGATTTGATTGCCTCGGGCAAAAACTTAAAAGGTGTCACCATCGCACAAGTGATGAGGCAGCCGACAGCAACTCTGACAAAATCCGAGACTCAAGACATTTTCAGCGCCCTAATTCTGCTGGGGCAACGAAGAATTAAGCATTTGCCAATATTGGATAGTGAAGGTCAACTATTAGGAGTAATTACGCCGGAAAGCATTCGCCAAGCCATGCTTAAACCGGCAAATATCTTAAAAATGCGGCGCGTGAAAGAAGTAATGACCGCACAAGTCATTCAAGCGCCTCGCTCCGCGTCAGTTAGGAGTTTAGCCGAGTTGATGGCGCAGCACCGCGTTAGCTGCGTAGTAATTACGGAATCAACAGAATTATCGAGGGATTTACCGTTCCCAATTCCAGTAGGTATAGTCACAGAACGGGATATTGTCGAATTTCAAGCTTTAGATATAGATTTGTCGCAAACGATCGCCCAAACTGTGATGAGTACCCCCTTATTTAGCCTCAAGCAAGAAGACTCGCTGTGGGTAGCTCATCAGGAAATGCACCAGCGTTTAGTCCGTAGGTTGGTAGTAACGGGGGAACATGGAGAACTCCTGGGAATAGTTACTCAAACCAACATACTGCGCGTACTTGACCCGATGGAAATGTCCGGGGCGATCGATGTTCTGCACGATTCAGTGACAGAAAGAACTAGGGAATTGCAACAAGCGATCGCATCCCTCAGCTTGACTAACGCCAGACTAGAAAGCGAAATTGCTATCCGCGTTAGGGCCGAGGCCAGACTCCACCTTTTAGAATCTGCTGTAGTGAACGCTAACGACGCAATCGTGATTATGGATGCCGGAGACAGCGATATCTCCGACCCCACCATCATCTATGCCAACGAAGCTTTTACCCAAATGACGGGCTACCTACCCGAAGAAATCATCGGACAAACCCCCAGTTGCTTGCGCGGCCCAGAAAGCGACCCCACCCAAGTCGCTAAAATTCGCCGTGCTTTCTCTCGCCGAGAACCCCTACGCCTGGAATTGATTAACTACCGCAAAGACGGTTCAACTTATTGGGTGGAACTCAACAGTGTACCCATTGCCGATACCTCCGGGAACGTTACCAACTGGGTGTCGGTGCAGCGAGATATTACCGATCGCAAGCGCATGGAACAAGCATTTTTTGAAGAAAAAGAACTCGCTCAGGTAACACTACAATCGATCGGCGATGCCGTCATTACTACTGACGCCGACGGCTGCATTTCCACCCTGAATCCAGTTGCCGAAACACTCACGGGTTGGTCTACATTGGAAGCTAAAGGTTTGCCCCTCGCCAGCGTGCTGAGAATAGTTGACGAAACTACCAGGCTGCCGATCGAAAATATCGCCGAAATCGCTTTGTCCGAAGGTCGGATTGTTGACCAAGGACGCAACAATTTGCTGATTGCCCACAACAACACCGAATTTGCGATCGACCACTGCGTCGCCCCCATCCATGCTAGCAGCGGCGAAATTGTCGGCGCCGTCGTTGTGTTCCGAGATGTCACCCAAGTGCGAACTCAAGCGCGGCAACTCACCTGGCAGGCAACTCATGACCCCCTAACGCAATTAGTCAACCGCCGAGAATTTGAGTACCAGCTAGAGCACGCCCTACACGGCGCTCAAGGTTACGGGCAAGAACACGTGATGCTTTACCTGGATCTCGATCGCTTCAAAATAGTTAACGACACCTGCGGTCATGCTGCTGGGGACGAACTACTGCGCCAAGTCAGCCAGCTATTTAAAAGCAGTATCCGCAAAACCGATATTTTGGCACGTCTGGGTGGCGATGAATTTGCCGTACTCCTGTACCACTGTCCCGTCGAACGAGGATTGAACGTGGCTGAAACGCTGCTGCGAAGCATTCAGGCATTCCGCTTTGCGTGGCAGGACAAAACTTTTTCGATCGGCGTCAGTATCGGTTTGGTAGCAATCAATCCCAAAACAGCATCCACATCGGCGATTTTGAGCGCGGCCGATATTGCCTGTTACGCTGCTAAAAATAAAGGCCGCAACCGGGTGCAGATTTATCAAGCCGGCGATCAAGAATTAATTAAACAGCACGGCGAAACGCAGTGGGTGGTGCAAATTAATCAAGCTTTAGAAGAGAATCGCTTTTGCTTGTACTCTCAGCCGATCGTACCTTTGCTTAACTCTCCAACCACCGGAACCCACTGCGAAATCCTCCTGCGCCTCCAGTTGGAAACTGGTGAGTTGGTGTCGCCGATGGCGTTTATTCCGGCTGCAGAACGCTACAACTTGATGCACGCGATCGACCGCTGGGTAATTCGTACTTTATTTAGCAATTTATCTAAAATTTTCACGGCAAATTTATTAGTCCAAAACCCTGAGGTAGACAGCGATAAAATAGTTACTTTCCCTGCTTGCTCTCTTTTGTCTAATCCGCAATCCTCCTTTGGCAAATATCCCAGCCTTTATTCCATCAACCTTTCTGGGGACAGCCTCAACGAAGAAAAGTTTATCGAGTTTATTCAGGAACAGTTTTCCATCCATCAAATACCGCCACAAATAATTTGTTTTGAAATTACCGAAACCGTGGCGATCGGTAATCTCAGCAAGGCAGCCAGCTTGATTTGGCAACTCAAAGAACTAGGCTGCCAGTTTGCCTTGGACGACTTCGGCAGCGGGATGTCTTCCTTTGCTTACCTAAAAAGCTTGCCGGTTGATTATCTCAAAATAGACGGCAATTTTATTAAGCATATTGTAGACAATCCTATTGATGTCGCAATGGTGGAAGCTATTACCAAAATCGCTCACGTCATGGGAATTAAAACTATTGCCGAGTATGTTGAAAATCAAACAATTATGGATAAACTCAATGAACTTGGGGTAGATTACGCTCAAGGTTATCATTTGGGCAAGCCTCAACCTTGTAACTTCACATCTCCTATTTTCGAGGAAGTTTTGGGGGAGTTTCCTGTTAATTCTTTGGCTTTTGAGGCTAAGCTGGCTTGTTGAATAAGGAAGTTCGGCAACGATCAAGCAAGAGGATTTAACCGATTTAAGGGAGAGATGTTGAGGGAACAAGGAAAAGGGAGATGTTAAGTGGTGATCTCAATTCCCCATTCCCCCTTTTTCCATTACCCATTACCTTCTACAATTGTTTCCGCTACTTCAATGTACTGACTGTCTAACAGAAAAGCACCTTTTTCAAAGCGAATTCCCCAATAATTGCCGGGACGCCGATCGATCACAACGCCTTCAGCGCCGATGGCAATTAAATTCGCAGGCCGCAGCATCGGCATCGGTTCGGCAGTTTTGACGTAAGGCGGCATCGCCACAACTCTGACTTTTTGACCGATTGTAAATTCTTTTTCCATGAGTTTTATTTCCTAAAAAAACACAGCGATAAAGGAATTTTGACAAGAAATGTTTCTGTTTAATTGATTGATTGATTAGGGATGGATAATAAAATGGGGAATCATGGATCATTGTCAAGGGAATTACGGCTAAATTATTGATATTTTAGGCTTCCATCTTCGTTATATTCAAGTTCATGATATTTTCCCCCTAACCCTAAGTCATGAATACATCGTTGGTAGTTTTTGGCTCCCATATCGAAAGGGTTAGTCCTGTTCAATCTGGCCCATTCAGCTATCCTTAGCTGGTTAGTTATCCCTGAAGCATCGGCTACGGTTTTGACAATCCAATCAAACATTTTTTTCCTCTAAGCTGTCTCTCACTCTACATCTCTATATTAGCTATATATTCGCCTATGGCAATTAAACATTTTTTTCCTCTAAGCTGTATCTCACCCCTAACTCGGACGATCGCCCGTAACACGCCTGACCGATCGCGCTACAATTGTCTATTGGGATGAAAACGGCCGATCTAAAAGTAGGGGATAGTTGTTATGGCTACAAGTCGTCGCATTGAGCGCGTAGCTTCAATGATTAAGCGGGAAGTCAGCCTGATGTTGCTGAACGGCATTAAGGACGATCGGGTAGGTGCCGGTATGGTTAGCGTTACCGACGTAATTGTTTCTGGAGACCTTCAGCATACAAAAATTTTTGTCAGCATCTACGGTACTGATGAGGCGAAGGCTGAAACTATGGAAGGTTTGAAATCTGCTACTAGCTACGTCCGCAACCAGTTGGGCCAACGATTGCAACTGCGCCGGACGCCGGAGGTGATTTTTCTGGAAGACCGTTCTTTGGAACGGGGCGATAAAATGTTGATACTGCTGAATCAGCTTTCTGCCGATCGCAAACCGGGTATGTTTGATGACGAAGAATTGGCCGATGGCAATGAAAATGATGATGATGATTTAGAAGCAGACGAGGATTAGGTCTGAAGGTAGTCAACAGCCCAAAGTCAACAGTCAACAGTCAACAGTCAACAGTCAACAGTCAACAAACAATTCCTAATTTCCCATGATTGACAATCTTTCCTTACCCGAACTGGTGGCCCAGATGTTCGTGGTGCGCGCTTCTGGCTGCTTGTTCGACCACCAAATTCGCTATCCCGAATGGGAACCAACTGCTAGCAAACTCCGCTATTATCTGGAAAAGTTGGGCGTCGGCGGGGTGATTTTGGTCGGGGGAAGTGCTGCGGAGTTGGCAGTTCGATCGCACCAATTGCAGTCTTGGGCTAAGTTTCCGCTACTGCTGGCTGCTGATATTGAAGAAGGTGTCGGCCAGCGGTTCGCGGGGGCGACTTGGTTCGGGCCGCCGATGGCAATTGCTGAAATTGCGCGGCACGATGCAGGTAAAGCCGATCGATATGCTGAACAAATGGGCGCTGTCACTGCGATCGAAGCTAGGGCGATCGGTCTAAATTGGATTCTCGCACCAGTGGTTGATGTTAACAACAATCCCGACAATCCTGTGATTAACGTCCGCGCTTTTGGCGAGACACCGGAAATTGTCGGGAAATTAGCCGCTGCTTTTATTCGCGGCGCAGGCCAACACCCGGTTTTGACTACAGCTAAGCATTTTCCCGGCCACGGAGACACGGCGGTTGATTCTCACTTGGAATTACCGGTTTTGCCGCATTCGCCAGCGAGATTGACTGAGGTTGAGTTACCTCCTTTTGTCGAGGCGATGGCTGCTGGGGTCGATGCTGTGATGAGTGCTCACTTGCTGATTCCGGGTTGGGATGCCGAGTTTCCTGCTACTCTTTCTCGCAAAATTTTGATTGGGAAGCTGCGAGAAGAGTTGGGATTTGAAGGTTTGATTGTGACGGATGCTTTGGTGATGGGCGCGATCGCCAATAAGTACGGCGCTAATGAAGCTGCTGTTTGGGCTGCTGAGGCTGGTGCTGATGTTTTGCTGATGCCGCTTGACCCGGAAGGGGCGATTCTCGCTGTCTGCGAAGCGGTCACTCAAGGGAGGATTCCAATTTCACAAATTAAGGAATCTGTCAAGCGGATTTGGTCGGCTAAAGCTAAAGTCGGTTTGTTAGTAAAGGAAAAGGAAAAAGCAGTAGATTCAACATCGATCAAGTCGATCGACTTAAGTTTGCTGGCAACTCCTGATGCCAGGGCAACTGCTGCCGATATTTTGCGAGATTCTTTGAAATTTGGTGGCAATCTACCTTTGCAGGTTGCAAAACCCCCAGAAAACAAGTTTTTGCGGAATTTGATTGTTGTAGATGATGTTTTGGGGTGCGAGTTTTTGGGCAATCACACTCCGGCGATCGCCCTTCCTGAACAGTTTGGTTACGAATTGCAACTGATTGACGATCGCACAGGGGCGATCGCTGATAATACAGGTGCAGAGCATTTTTCTCCGACACTGCTGCAAATTTTCATTCGCGGCAATTGCTTCCGAGGCAGTGCTGGTTTGACCGAAGCAGCTCAAGATTGGTTTAAGAAATTATTAAAGACGGGAGAACTGCAAGCTGTGTTAATTTACGGCAGTCCCTACGTTTTAGAGCAATTTTTGCCACAATTGCCTCCGAGTATTCCTTATGTATTTTGTTTTGGGCAGATGCCTGCAGCGCAATCTCTCGTTCTAGAAGTGCTATTCGGCATTGACGGAACTGGTAATGCTTGAGTTGCCCGACTTCTGAATCTTTCCTTTGCTGCTTGCTGTGTTAGGAGTTAAATTCATCAACCCGGTTTCTCGCCGGAAATGTTGCCTTTGGTGGCAAAGCATCCAGAAACCGGGAATCCGATGCGGGTTCCTAAGTTCTGAATTGAGCTTTCCAGCAGATCCGCTTCCTAGTCAGGAAAATGTGCTGTTTATCAATATCCTAAGACAGATCCCATCACTTACTGATGATTCGTATAATTTATTTTTATTTACGGCAGTGAATTGTATAGCTGGATACGGACAAAATTTAACTTCCATATTCGTAAGTTTGGACTATATTATTACCAGGGCCATAAAATTTTTTAGTAAAACATTGAGGGCGCATTATGATTCACTCCACTATTCCCCAAATCCAATACTCTTTAGATGTGATCCAAGATGAAGCGCGTCACCTTGTCCACGAGGGCGTGCTGAGCCGCCAACAGCCTATCTACACGCTTTGCCAATTCATTCCGCCTCGGGAATGGGCCTGTGTAGAGTGCGAATTAGAAAAATGCGACTTCTTGCTGCGCGATCGCATTGCCGACCTGATCGGTTCTGAAAAATGGGACAATGACTAAAGTTTGGTTCTCTTAAATAAGTTTGCAAATAAGTTTGCAAATAAGTTTGCAAGTAATTTTCCAAGTCAACTCCGGCTGTGTTAAAGACTCTTGATTCTTTAATACTGGGAATTTTCGGCGCGCAAATTTTCCAGCTCGGCCCTCAGCGCTGCCATCTGTGCAGTTAATTCTTGAATCTCTAGCTTTACGTTAGGCTGTACAACCGACTCGGGAGGAGCATCAGTCGCTGCATCTGATTGCTTGGGCGAGACAGATTCACTGTCTGCATTCTCCCGATCGCCCGGTTGAGAGAAAATAGTATCTACAAAATTCCGGGCTTCTCGCTCAGTCATTTCTCCTTTTTCCAGCAGCTCATCGGCGAGTAACCCCAAATCAGACTTCAGTTTGTCAAGATTTTCTTCTCGCTTCAGAGGATCTTGCAATGTCTCAATTAAAAAGGAAGTTGCACCTAAAGTTAGGTGAAATCCTGTTTGCAGCATTTGAGGCAGGTTGTCGGGATTCATCTAAAAATGCCGCTAGAACGTTTTTCTGAGTTTTTGCTTCGCTAATTGCTCCCCAGTCGGGGCGTCAAGCCGCTTCTTAGGGAAAAGATGCTTGCCTTCTGGGTAGCGATCGCCCCGATTCAGGAAATATCAGCTTTTGGGGGGACTTTTTACCGTTGTGCCAATACTAATCGTATCATTACTCCGTAAATTAATAAATGTCAAGTGTAAACTTTTGTAACTACGAATCGAGACTTTCGCACAGGAAGGATCAGTCTATTTTAGATGTTAGATTTTAGATTGAACAGGACTTAGGCCCTGCGACTAAAAAACCCCGGTGGCTGATTACCCGTGCGTAAGTCCTGTTCAATCCAGTTAAGGATACAACGCTTCCCCGGTGGAAGGGTCAAATATAAATAGTCGATCGAAGTCAAGCTGTACCGTCAGTCGATCGCCCGATCGCAAGCGAACACTCGCAGGTATTTGTAACTGTACAGTAGTTTCAGCACTCAACAACGGCAAACTCGCCCGAATTAAAGTTTCTCGCCCCAGAGGTTCCACTACTTTTACCTCTAGATCGAGGGGGACTTTTTCTAGTGCCCAAACATCGGTTTTCAAATCATCATCTTCTACTGTTTGTGGCGTAAAGATTTCTATATTTTCTGGACGGATGCCCAAATCAAATCCTTGTCCTTCTCTCGCCTGCAATTTTTTCTGAATCGAGGGCGGACAGGGTAAATATTGATTTCCCACTTGAAAGGATTCGTTAGTATAAATTGCAGGAAAAATGTTCATCGCGGGATTGCCTAAAAATGTGGCAACCATGCGGTTAGCTGGTTTGGCGTAAATGCTTTGCGGGTCTCCAATTTGTTGAATTTTGCCCCCATTTAAGACTACAATCTTATCAGCTAAAGTCATCGCTTCCACTTGGTCGTGGGTGACGTAAACGGTGGTAATTCCTAGCCGTTGATGAAGTTGTTTAAGTTCTGCTCTAGTGTCGTCTCGCAATTGAGCATCGAGGTTAGAAAGCGGTTCATCTAAAAGGAATACTTTCGGTTCGCGGGCGATCGCCCTTCCGAGTGCTACCCGCTGCTGCTGTCCGCCTGATAGCTGTTTGGGCTTACGCTTGAGGAGGTGGTCGATCGAGAGCGATCGGGCTACTGTTTCAACTCGTTCTTGAATTTTAGTCGGGTCAACATTCCGCATCCGCAATCCAAATGCCAAGTTTTCTGCGACAGTCATGTGCGGATAAAGCGCGTAATTTTGAAACACCATTGCTACATCCCGCTGTCTAGCAGGAATGTTGTTAACTAAATTATCTCCGATGTAAAGATTGCCGGAAGTTGCGGTTTCTAAACCTGCAATTGTCCGCATAATTGTGGATTTCCCGCAGCCGGATGGCCCGACTAATACCCAAAATTCCCCGTCCGGGATTTTGAAGCTGATGTTTTCGATCGCGGTGACGTTTTGGTAGCGTCGGGTAATATTTTCTAAGCGAACATTTGCCATTTTTTAATTGTAATTGGTAATTGATAATTAGTGATTTTTACCTTCAGTCTTCAGCCTTCAGAAAACTGTTCCAATTCTAAAACTGTGCGGTCTAATTCTTCAACTATAGGCGTTAACTCTGTTTGGCGGAATGCTTCTACTAAAGAACGATAATACCAGAGAGAACCATCTTTGCCACCTTTGAAGCGTTCCCAAACAGTATCTCCTAATTGACGGGAATCTTTCAGGATCGATCGAGCATTATAAAGTTTATCAGCAGCCGAGACTAATCTGACTGAGCCAGAAGCTGTAGAAATGCGATCGATATAAGCTTGTTTTCGCTGTCGCCAAGGCGGTTTCGGCGTCACGTCACTGTCGGTACAGCCGTCTACAATCGCTGTGACGGTATCGCCAAAGCGGTGGCGGATGGCTTCGCGGGTGGTGGCGCCGCCTTGATCTTCGATCGCATCGTGAAGCAAAGCTGCGATCGCCTCATCTTCATTTGCCCCATATTCTAAAGCTATACTAGCAGTGCCCAACAAATGGGCAATGTAGGGAACGCCAGAACCTTTGCGAACTTGGGTAGCGTGCAATTCGGCAGCATAGGTGAGGGCTTCAGAAAAACGGTTTGAGAGAATCATGAAAGTCACCTTTGTCAATTGCTATGATATATAAATTGTCGGGCTAAGTGGAAAAGACAAAATCTACCAAATTCCATAAGATCATAAAGATGCGATCGAGAGCGATCGATTGTACAATTCTAATCGTTAAAGAGATGTTTATAGCATGACAGCTACTATAATTATACCAAACAGTGGCGACCAAAACTCAGAGCCAGAACTACCGCAAAAATTAGAAAATGTAGCAGAAATTCTGGCACAATCTGAGCATAAAAAAGTCATATCTCTCGAAAAGTTTTTAGTCAAGCCTCCTGATAGAATGGAATGGGTTGACGGCAACTTAGTTGAGAAAACAGGAAGGACATTCAAGCACGGTCTCGCTCAAGCTAAATTATCTACATCCTGGAGAAATTACAAACATTCCAGCGGACAGGGAGGAGAAGTTCTTACAGAAGTCCTTTGCCGCACTAGCAAACAGGGCCGCCGTCCCGATGTTGCTTACATTACTCCTGAACTGCTGCCACAATCAGGCAATTTTACAGCCTTTTCCCAAAGTTTTCCCTTGATAGCGGAAGTTGCTTCTCCCGAAGATAGTGGCGAAGAGTTATTTGCCAAAGCTCAGGAATATTTGGAATCGGGATGTTTAGAAGTTTGGTTGCTGTTTCCTGAAGCTAGATTAATATTTGTCAATGCAGGGCAACGCTGGCGGTTGTTTAATGCCGATGAAGTTGTTAACACTCAAAGTGTGCTTGCAGGTTTTAGCGTAGCTGTGAGTGAATTGTTGGCTTGAGGAATTTGTTCAAACAAAATTATCAAAGATTCTGCAGTATTGATATAGTAGTACGCGGTGCAAAAAACGGTAAGCCATGACAGCCAAAAATCTCGTCAATAAATTTGAGTACAAACCCCTATACAAACCAAATCAATTAATTTGCGGAACGGGGCAAACAGCCATTGTCAGCGGCTGGACAGTAAAAAGTGCGATCCTTTCCAAGGGCTGCGCTAACGGCAAAAAATTACAACCCAATGAATTTGCTGTCATCGGACAACTATACTCTCCTACTCGCGGCATCAACTTCTTAATTAGAAACTTGCTGTGCAATCCCCACGTCCGCTTTTTAGTAATTCTCAACGCTACCAAAGAAGACCGCAACTCCGGTGCCGCAACTTGCTTGCTAGACTTTTTTCGCAACGGCTTTGAAGCCGGCAAAAGCGATACTGGTAGAGATTGTTGGCTAATTAAATCTTCAATATTTGGCTACATTGATATTGAAATAGCAGCAGAAGCCTTAGAACTATTGCGTCATTCAATAGAATGGAAAGAAGCCAAAAATATAGCAGAAACAGTGACTCTTGTCAAGTCTTTTTCCGAAAAAGCAGTGGTTGAACCTTGGGGAGAAACCGTAACTTTTCCGTTAGTCGAAATCGTCCCGACTGTACTCCCCGGTCAGAAATACGGACATAGAATCGAAGGCAAAACTATAGCCGAAACTTGGGTAAAAATCATCCACCGAATTAAGACCACCGGCACCCTGCGGCCGACTGGTTACGACGGACAGTGGCAAGAATTAATCGACTTGATGGCAGTGATTACAGATGAACCTGCGGAGTTCTATTTTCCAGAACCGAATTACTTACCAATCGACCGCGATTTCCTCGAACAGTACAAACCGCAAATGCTCGAAGATGCCCCATATAGCGAAGGCATTAAATATACCTACGCACAGCGGATGCGGTCGTGGTTTGGACGCGATCAAATTGAAGAAGTTATTGCCAAACTAATTAAGGAAATTGACGCGGCAAGTGCTGTAATTAGTTTATGGGATGCCGGCGGAAATATTAACAGAAGGCCTGACGGTTCATCAGACCACCAGCACAGCGGCAGTCCTTGTTTAAATCACATTTGGGTGCGAGTTGTAGATGATGAAATATCGCTAACTGCAACTCTCCGCAGTAACGATATGTTTGCGGCTTGGCCGGCTAATGCAATGGGTTTGCGGGCTTTGCAGCAGCACATTCGCGATGAAATTGCGAGGCGTTCCGATTATAATTTGACAATGGGCCCGTTGGTAACGTTGAGTCAATCGGCTCACTTGTATGACGATACCTTTGAAAATGCCGATCGACTAATTCAAACCCAATATGCTAAAATCTGCGAAGATCGAGACTTTTTCGATGCAGCGGGCAATTTTTTAGTTGAAGTAGCCGACAATCAGATAGTAGTCACGCAAACCACCCCGGGCAGCGGCGAAGTTGTCACCTGTTATTCTGGAAAAAACCCTCTCAAGTTAGTGCGAGAAATTTGTGCGGCTTCCCCTGCCATCCAACCCGAGCATATTGGTTATTTGGGAATAGAATTGCAAAAGGCGGCCGAGTGTCTGAAAACCAGCAACCAATACATTCAGGATAGAAAATGAATCTAGAAGAAGAAAGACCGACTTGGGACGAATACTTCTTAATGTTAGCAAAATTGGCCGCTACTCGATCGACTTGTTTGGCTTTTCCTGTAGGCGCGGTGATAGCTAAAAACAGGCAAGTTTTAGCAACGGGTTACAACGGTTCGCCGTCAGGTTCGGCACACTGTACTGCTCAAGGCTTCTGCTATCCTGGTTTGAGTAGTTGCGACGCCAGCAAAACTTTGCCATCAAGGGCGGTTCACGCGGAAGCAAATGCGATCGCTAAAGCTGCTAAACACGGTATATCTACTGCTGGGGCTAGTATTTACGTCACTTTAGAACCCTGCATCTATTGTTTGAAATTAGTCATTGCCGCTGGAATTAGAGAAGTGTTTTACGAAACGAGTTTTAACAGCGGAGAAAAAGCTGCTTTGAGAGATACTTTTATCAGTGAAGGTATTGTTGAGTTAAAACAAATTCAGCTATCTGAAGATACAGCAAAAAAGGCAGCTTTGTTTTTATTGCATCCTACATCTGTGTCCAAAAAATTAGTATAGGAGCAATCCTCCCCGTGGTTGTGGCAGCCATAGGAAATAACTGTGCTGTGTTCCTATACATGATATTTATTTGCTTTGCTGGCAATTTGTAGGTATAAGGCAGTGCCGTATCTAGAATCCCGCGTGATACAAAAGATATTTATTGTGTCTTGTAAAGACACGGCACTGCCGTGTCTTTACAACAAATAGAGATGGGAATCAACCAAAAAACGTCCTGACAAATTGTGAATACCGTCTAGTTCAATCAATCAAACTCATTCACAGCTTGCAAATAGTCGATCGCGGCATCTATCCTCGAAGAATACTTAAAAGCAAACTGATCGAACCAATATCCCTCATCGGAATTCTTATCCAACTTTTTCAGCCAAACCTGAGCTTGCCTAACTTTCTGTCTGTGCGTTTGTACGTCTAACTGCGGCCCCGCGACTTTTTCTGCGGGTTGCGGTTCCAGTGAAGCTACTTCCTGCGCTTTATTTGGCGCTTCGTTCTCAGCCTTCAGCGGTTGCTGTGAAGCTGCTTCCTGAGCTTGATTTTGCCCTTCGTACTCAGCCTTAATTTGAGCTAAATCCTGATCCAAAGGACTAGCATACAAATTTATAAGCGGTTGCTGTGAATCCACTTCCTGAGATTTATTTTGCCCTTCGTACTCAGCCTTAATTTGAGCTAAATCCTGATCCAAAGGACTAGCATACAAATTTATATCTGATGTTTTAACTGTTGGATTTGACGGCGTTTGTGCTTGCACCGATGCCTGACTTTTCAACTCAGCATTTTTTTGAGATGCTTGATACTCTGCCTTAAGTTCACCTAACAGGCGCTCGATAGATTCCATAACTTAAACCCCCTAAAAAATCCTGCTGGGCTAACTGGCCCCAATATAATCACGGAAACTTCGCCCGCCTCCTTAATCAGTTATTGCATTCAGCAATACCTCTGTCAGGGTCATTCCTTCAATATCATCCATCGTCACAGTATCAACGATATCGAATTTAGCCCCGGCGCTTTGCAGTTCGTCATCCAATATCTTGAGAAACTTAGTAGCTTCCGGCGCATTCCCTACTTGAATGAAAGAAATCGCCAACTCTTCATCTCGATCGAGCTTCCGGGAAGCCTCTATAATCGTTTTCATCACTTCTTTGCGATCGTCCGGTTCCCCGTCCGTCACCACTAATATTGTTTCCCCATTTTGCTTGGTCTTACCGGATGCTTTGCGCTGAAAAAAATTGTTCAGAGCGTCTTGCAGAACAGCAGCTAAATTGGTAGTCCCCGAAGGTTCGTTTTCTTGGAAAATTTGCACGACTTTAGCTGAGGTTACGTTGTCGTAGCGTTTGAAGCGACCGGAAAACACATAAACTGTTATGCCATCAGGATCAAGTTCTTCGCATTTATTCGCTAATGCGATCGTCGATTCTTGCATGAGCGCCCACCGAGTTTTACCGCCCATTTGGTCTTTTGTGTACATACTGCCACTTTTGTCAATAATGATGGTATAATCGCGGTTCTGAAGCATAAGATTTTTCCTGTTAATTAAGTTTTTCCCAAAAATATCAAAACCAGCGAGCAGAAGCTGTTGAGCTTTAGTTGCTCGCTGCGTTTTTTTAGTTGATTTGCGATCGCAAATACCGGAATTTAAGCTGCAACTAAAGCATCTTTAAGTGGCTTCCAGCTAAAAGCTCGATCGCCCCCCATCTCCACTGCTATTTTAACTCGCGGTTCTAACGTCGGCAAAACAGTCAAATACTCAATCTCCTGACTCGACAAAATCTGCCCTTCAATAATCCACAGCACCAGTCCTTTTGCTTTAGGTGGCAAATTGTCTAATTGAGTTTTCAACATCGGTGGCACGTAGTATGTATAACCCACAGCCGCTTCGTTGCCAGTAGTTTTCTTGCCCAAATGTGGCGGCCGCACGCCGTGAACCCCCGTTAAATACATCGCCAAATCACCCAAACCCCGCGCCGAAATCGTGTACCCACCGTAGCCCGCAGCCCTCAGCCTGCGGAGATAGCGCCCCTCAAATCCTCCCTCTAAAGGAACGTACAGGGCCAGCGACCCCGACTTTTCCAAATCCCGAATCAGATCAGATCCCGTCGTAATCAGTCCCATAAATTTGTGTTTCCTGCTGTATCAAAATTTGGTCGATCGCTGCTTGCGAGCTGGAAATATTATAAATCTTAAAGTTGAGCCTAAAAATTCTCATCCCGGCCTTGACAAACGGCAAACACTTCATGTACTATTGTGAATTGTCGCCGTAAAGGATACTGAGTGGTTTGCTGCTCAAGTCCTGGCACAAACAAGCAAGACCGAGACAAAACTCGGAGATCTAGCCGGTAAAAAGCCGCGAATCTCAACCCTTGCAAGACTTCCACAAGCTCGCTCCCAAATTTAAAACTCAAATTTTAAACACCGAGGAAGGCTGTTGGTTGATAACAGTTAATTGCAGGAACATTGAAATAAATGTTTCTGCACAAGAGCAAGCGGATTGACGTAAATTTCGCAATCCGAAACCTCTTGCGTAAATAAAAGGAAGAAAATCCGTGTCTGTAGGCATTCTTGGCACTAAACTAGGCATGACTCAAGTGTTTGACGCCGAAGGGAGAGCCATCCCCGTCACCGTCATACAAGCAGGGCCTTGTACAGTAACTCAAATCAAAACAAAACAAACTGACGGCTACGGTGCCGTTCAAGTTGGATACAACGAAGTCAAACCAAAGGCTCTCAACAAGCCAGAACTAGGACACCTTGCCAAGTCGGGGGCGAATCCATTGCGCCACTTGCAGGAATACCGATTGGAAGACACCAGTTCCTTTGAATTAGGTCAACAACTAAAAGCAGATACTTTTACACCGGGACAAATAGTAGATGTCATCGGTACCAGCATCGGTAAAGGTTTTGCAGGTTTTCAAAAGCGCCACAACTTTAAACGAGGCCCAATGTCTCACGGTTCCAAGAACCACCGCGAGCCTGGATCGATCGGACCTGGAACTACTCCCGGTCGCGTTTATCCTGGGAAAAGAATGGCAGGACGTATGGGCAACGTTCAAGTCACCGTCCGCAAACTAACAATTGTCCGGGTGGATACAGAGCATAATTTGCTGCTAATTAAGGGAGCAGTTCCCGGCAAAGCTGGCGCCTTAGTCAATGTTGTGCCTGAGAAAAAAGTAGGACGTTAGTCAGTAGTAAGTAGTCAGTAGTCAGCAGTCAGTAGATAGTGGTTGGCCGTTAGTAGCAAGCAATAACTAAGAACTAAAAGCTGAAAACTAAGAGCTGAAAACTAAGACCTGAGAACAGACAACAGACGACAGACAACAGACAACAGACAACTAACAACAGACAACTAACAAAAGACAAAGGACAAAAGATATGGTTAACTGTGTAGTGCGAAATTGGCAAGGTGAAGAAGTTGGAGAAACAACTTTAGAACTGCGCGTAGCCAAAGAAGAAAATGCGTCTCACATCGTTCACAGAGCATTGACGCGGCAACTGAATAACGCTCGTCAAGGAAATGCTTGCACCAAAACTCGATCGGAAGTCAGAGGCGGTGGCCGCAAACCTTGGCGTCAAAAAGGCACGGGTCGAGCCAGAGCAGGTTCTATCCGTTCTCCGCTGTGGCGGGGCGGCGGTGTCATCTTCGGGCCAAAACCGAGAGACTTTGAAGTCAAAATGAACAAAAAGGAACGCCGTCTCGCTTTGCGGACAGCATTCCAAAGTCGCACCGAAGACATCATTGTGGTTGAAGAATTTGCAGAGCAATTTCCGAGACCGAAAAGCAAAGAATTGCTGAGTGCGATCGCCCGCTGGGGCATCGAACCCGATACAAAAGTTCTGTTAATCTTGCCAGAACCGCAACCAAACGTCTACTTATCAGGACGCAACATCGAATTAGTAAACGTCATCTTGGCAACCTCCCTGAATGTTTACGACGTTCTCGCGGCTGACAAAATTATCGTCACATCTACAGCCATAGCTAAAATTCAGGAGATTTACGGTGAGTAAAATCGACCCCCGCGACTACGCAGATTTGATCCAGCGTCCGATTCTCACCGAGAAAGCTACCCGAATGATGGAATTAAATCAATTCACATTTGACGTAGCCCCCAAAGCGACGAAGCCTCAAATCAAAGCTGCAATCGAAGAACTATTTAAGGTCAAAGTCATCGGCGTCAACACCCAAAACCCGCCGCGTAAAAAGCGTCGAGTTGGCAAATTCGTCGGCTTTAAACCTTGTTACAAGCGAGCAACCGTAACTCTGACCGACGGAGACTCGATCCGCAAACTCCTATTCCCAGAAGTCTAGACGATTTTGGATTTTAGATTTTAGATTTTAGATTTTAAATTGCGGTTAACTGGTGGAAATTCTAGAACCAGAAAACTCGTAAGTTAACCAAACATCGCCAATCTTCAACCTAAAATCTAAAATCGATAAACGTCAAATCCAAAATCCAAAATCCAAAATCTAAAATAGATCGATTATGGGCATCCGTTCTTACCGACCTTATACCTCCAGCACCCGAGAACAAACCGTCTCGGACTTTGCTGAAATTACCAGATCAGAGCCAGAAAAGTCTCTAACCAGCAATAAGCACACCAAACAAGGCCGCAACAACCGAGGCGTCATCACCTGTCGCCACCGGGGAGGCGGTCACAAACGGCTGTATAGAGACATCGACTTCCGCCGCGACAAACACAGCATTCCCGCTACCGTCAAGGCGATCGAATACGACCCCAATCGCAACGCCCGCATCGCCCTCCTGTTCTACAAAGACGGCGAAAAACGGTACATCCTGCACCCGCTCAACTTAAACGTCGGTACAGTAATTGTCTCAGGCCCAGACGCGCCGATCGAAATCGGTAACGCCCTCCCCCTGAAGAACATTCCCCTCGGTACGAGCATCCACAACGTCGAGCTAGTACCCGGAAAAGGCGGACAAATCGTTCGCTCCGCCGGCTCCAGCGCTCAGCTAATGGCAAAAGAAGGTAGCTACGTCACCCTCAAACTGCCATCCGGCGAACAGCGCAAAGTCCGCGCCGACTGCTACGCCACCATCGGTCAAGTCGGCAACACCGACGCCAGAAACATCAGCCTGGGTAAAGCCGGCCGCACCCGCTGGAAAGGTCGCAGACCAACCGTTCGCGGTAGTGTCATGAACCCGGTAGACCACCCGCACGGCGGTGGCGAAGGCAGAGCTCCCATCGGACGTCCGGGGCCTGTCACTCCTTGGGGTAAACCAGCATTGGGTGCAAAAACTCGACGCAAAAACAAGCGCAGCGACGCTTTAATCGTCCGGCGCCGCCGCAAAGCTTCCAAGCGCGGCAAGGGCGGCAGACAAAGCTAGTCATCAGTCAGCAGTCTTCAGTGCTTAGTTATTAACTGCTAACTAATGACTGAGGACTGATGACCAATGACTGCTTAATTCTGACTAATGACTCCTGAATTACTAAAAAAATCATGTCTCGATCGCTAAAAAAAGGGCCTTTTGTCGCAGATGCTCTGATGACAAAAATCGAAAAACTCAACGCCGCCGGCCAAAAACAAGTAATTAAAACTTGGTCGCGATCTTCCACAATCCTGCCCCAAATGGTAGGTCACACGATCGCCGTTCACAACGGCAGACAGCACGTACCCGTCTACCTCACCGACCAAATGGTAGGTCACAAACTCGGAGAATTTTCCCCCACTCGCACCTTTAGAGGTCACGCGAAAAGTGGTGATAAAAAGGCGAAAAGATAGCCGAATTAGGTGACAGGTAATAGGTAGTAGGAAAAAAAATTACCAATTACCAATTACCTTTTGCCCAATTACCAATTACCAATTACCGAAATCGAAATGGCTATAGATACCACATCCGAAATTAAGGCGATCGCCCGTTACATCCGGACATCCCCCTTCAAAGTGCGCCGAGTCCTCGACCAAATTCGTGGCAAAAGCTACCAAGAAGCGCTGATTTTACTCGAATTCATGCCCTACCGCGCCTGCGAACCAATCGTCAAAGTTTTGCGATCGGCAGTAGCCAACGCCGAACACAACGCAGGATTGGATAAATCCAAGCTAGTAGTGTCTCAAGCTTACGCAGACCAAGGCCCAGTCCTCAAACGCTTTAGACCCCGCGCTCAAGGTCGCGCCTACCAAATTCGCAAGCCAACCTGTCACATTACCGTAGTAGTAGCTCCGCTCCTAGAAAACTAAACCAGGGAAAAACGTAATAGGTAATAAACAGCTTAAAGTTGAAAAATGGGTAATCACCAATTACCAATTACCAATTACCAATTACCAATTACCAATTAACTCATCAACTATTATGGGCCAAAAAATACATCCAATTGGTTTTCGCCTCGGCATTACCCAAGAGCACCGCTCTCGCTGGTTTGCCGATCCCAAAAACTATCCAGAACTCTTGCAAGAAGACTATAAAATTCGCAAGTACGTTCGTAAAACCCTCAGCAATGCTGGGATTTCCTCGGTCAGAATTGAGCGGAAAGCCGATCAAATCGACCTAGAAGTGTTCACCGCCAGACCAGGCGTTGTCGTAGGCCGCGGCGGAGCAGGCATCGAAACCTTGCGCGTCGGTTTGCAGCAGCAACTCGGTAGCAACCGCCAAATCCGCATCAACGTCGTCGAAGTCCAGCGAGTAGACGCCGATGCCACACTGATCGCGGAATACATCGCTCAGCAACTAGAACGGCGCGTATCCTTCCGCCGAGTCGTCCGCCAAGCTATCACCCGCGCCCAAAAAGTCGGCATCCAAGGCATCAAAATTCAAGTCAGTGGACGCCTCAACGGTGCAGAAATTGCCCGTACCGAATGGACACGGGAAGGAAGAGTCCCCTTGCACACGCTGCGGGCAGACATCGACTACTCCTACTGCACTGCTCAAACCATCTACGGTATTCTGGGCATTAAAGTTTGGGTTTTCAAAGGCGAAATTATTCCCGGACAGGAACAAGAGGCTGCACCAAATGCAGCAGTGCCCCGCACCAAACAAAAGCGCCGCCGCCAGAACTTTGAAGATCGATCGAACGAAGGCTAGCTAATTGTTAACTGTTAGTTGTCACTTGTTAATTGTCAGTTGTTCCAAACCAATTAGCAATTAGCAATCACCAATTACCAATTACCAATTACCAATTACCCAACTCCCTTTCGCCATGTTAAGCCCCAAAAGAACCAAATTCCGCAAACAACAGCGCGGGCGAATGAGCGGTATTGCCACCCGCGGCAATACAGTTAGCTTTGGCGACTTCGCGCTCCAAGCCGTCGAACCCGCCTGGATCACTTCTCGCCAAATAGAAGCCGGACGGCGCGCCATGACCCGCTATATCCGCCGGGGCGGCAAAATCTGGATTCGCATTTTTCCCGACAAACCAGTCACCCAGCGCGCAGCAGAAACCCGGATGGGTTCCGGTAAAGGTAATCCTGAGTTTTGGGTTGCTGTGGTCAAACCCGGCCGGGTAATGTTTGAAATTGGCGGCGTAAGTGAAGAAACTGCCCGCGAAGCAATGCGTTTGGCATCTTTCAAATTACCAATTAAAACCAAGTTCATCACTCGCGAAGAAGACCAGTCATAGCGAAGAGCGAAGGTAGAATTAGGTCTGTCTTAATCAGCATTTTAAACGGCTACAGCAATTTAAAATCTGGCTTTCATAACTTTTCTTTCCTTCGACCTTCAGCCAAGCGAGACAATTCTGTCTTCTGTCATACCGCTCGCTAACGAGAAAGCACACAATTATGTCTTTGACCAAGATTAAAGAAGCTAGAGAATTAAGCGATGCTGCCGTAGCAGAGCAAATTTTAGCCGTCAAGCGCCAACTAATGGAATTGCGGCTCCAGCAAGCTACCGGCCGCATGGAAAAGCCTCACCTGTTCAAGCACGCCAAACATCGGCTAGCTCAATTGATGACAGTTGAACGCGAGCGCCAAATCGTTGCTGAGAAAGAAGTGGCAGAAAAATTAGCCGCCGCATCTAAACAGGTAGCACAGCCTGCTGCAACCGCAGCAGTCAGCCAAGAGTCAGAAGCAGCCGAGCCGACGATCGCACAGTAGCTAAAAACAGTCAATTGCACAACAAAAATAGGTAGCTATGGCAATTAAAGAACGAGTTGGCGTAGTAGTCAGCGACAAGATGGATAAAACCGTCGTGGTAGCAATCGAAAACCGCTCCTCCCACACCAAATACGGCAAAATCGTAGTCCGCACCAAGCGGTACAAAGCTCATGACGAAGAAAATCAGTGCAAATCGGGCGATCGTGTCCGCATCACTGAAACTCGCCCACTGAGCAAAACCAAACGTTGGACGGTTGCTGAGATTTTCGGGACAAAAAACGGCTAACAGTTAATTGCGATCTCGCGCTCGCCCGATCGGTACTTGATTAATCAATTAGCCGTCAACAGTCAACAGTTAACAGTCAACAGTTAACAGTCAACAGTTAACAGTCAACAATCACCATGATTCAACCCCAGACATACCTCAATGTCGCCGACAATAGCGGAGCCCGCAAACTGATGTGCATCCGCGTATTGGGAGGCGGCAACCGTCGCTACGGCGGAGTCGGCGATGTCATCATTGCCGTCGTCAAAGACGCCATCCCCAATATGGCCGTCAAAAAATCCGATGTCGTTCGGGCTGTCATTGTCAGAACCCGCAAAGGTTTGCGCCGCGACAGTGGCATGAGCATTCGTTTTGACGATAACGCCGCCGTTATTATCAACGTAGACGGCAACCCCAAAGGCACTCGCGTCTTCGGCCCCGTCGCCCGCGAATTGCGCGACAAAAACTTTACTAAAATCGTTTCCTTAGCCCCGGAGGTACTTTAAAATGTACGGAAAAAAGGGTAAACCAACTAGCGAGCCGCAGCGCTACAGAATGCACGTCAAAGCAGGCGATACCGTGCAAATAATTACTGGCAAAGAGAAAGGAAAAGTCGGAGAAATCTTAAAGACATATCCTAAAGTCAGCAAAGTAATTGTTAAAGGTGTAAACATCAGAACAAAGCACGTCAAGCCCCAGCAAGAGGGAGAGTCCGGGAAAATACTCACATTTGAGGCTCCCATTCACAGCTCAAATGTCATGCACTATTCCGAAAAAGAAAAAATAGCTAGCCGCGTTTGCTATACATTTAGCGAAGATGGCCGGAAACTGCGACAGCTCAAAAAAACTGGAGAAATCCTCGATAATTAGTCATTAGTCATCAGTCATTAGTCATCAGTCATCAGTCATTAGACAAATGCTTTCCTGACAACAGTCAACGGACAACTGACAACGGACAACTGACAACGGACAACTGACTACTAATAATTCCCTGACCAAGCCCAGGGACAGTTAACGAAACACAAAAACTATGCCGGACAAACTCAAAGTTCTTTATCAAGGAAAAATCGTTCCCACACTGATGGATCAGTTTAAATATACTAATATCCATCAGGTGCCCAAACTGGTCAAAGTCACAGTGAACCGAGGTTTGGGAGAAGCATCTCAAAACGCTAAGGCACTGGATTCGTCGATCAACGAAATTAGCATCATCACCGGGCAAAAACCAGTGGTAACGCGGGCGAAAAAAGCGATCGCAGGCTTCAAAATCCGCAAAGGAGTACCCGTCGGCGTTATGGTGACGCTGCGCGGCGATCGGATGTACGATTTTCTCGATCGGCTGATCAACCTCGCACTCCCCCGAATTCGCGACTTCCGCGGCATCAGCCCCAAAAGCTTCGACGGGCGCGGCAACTACAGCTTGGGTCTGAGAGAACAGCTAATTTTTCCAGAAATAGAATATGACCGCATCGATCAAATTCGAGGCATGGACATTTCAATTATCACCACAGCAAACACCGACGAAGAAGGACGCGCCTTGCTTAAAGAAATGGGAATGCCGTTCCGGGACAACTAAGCACTAGAGTAAGAAGCAAAAGATGGCAGCTAACGATACCATAGCAGATATGTTGACGCGCATTCGCAATTCTTGCATGGCGCGCCACCAAACAACGCAAATTCCAGCTACAAAAATGACCCGCAGCATCGCCCAAGTCCTCAAAAGTGAAGGCTTTATCAGCGAATTTGAAGAAGCAGAACCAGAAGGGATCAAGCGACATTTAGTGCTTTCTCTAAAGTACAAAGGTAAAACTCGCAAGCCCATTATCACGGCACTTAAGCGAGTCAGCAAACCAGGACTGCGCGTTTACTCGAACCGTAAAGAATTGCCCAGAGTATTAGGCGGAATTGGCATAGCCATTATTTCCACCTCCAGTGGCATTATGACGGATAGAGAAGCTCGACGCCAAGGTTTGGGCGGTGAAGTGCTTTGTTATGTTTGGTAGTCATTAGTCATTAGTCATTAGTCACTGGTCGTTGGCAAGAGACTCAAAAATCAATAACTAAGGACTAATAACTAAGCACTAATAATCAAGGACTAATAACTAAAAACAAAGGACAAAAAAACTATGTCGCGAATTGGCAAGCGTCCGATTAGCATCCCCACGAAAGTCACCGTCACCCTAGACGGCCAAAAAGTAGCCGTCAAAGGGCCCAAAGGTGAACTTTCCCGAGTGATTCCAGCCGAAATCCTCATGGGAATTGAAGGCGAGACTTTACTCGTTACCCGCCGAGACGAATCTCGCGTCGCCAGACAACTGCACGGATTGTGCCGTACCCTAGTCGCCAACATGGTCGAAGGTGTATCTCAAGGTTTTCAGCGGCGTCTCGAAATTATCGGCACAGGTTATCGGGCACAGGTTCAAGGACGGAACCTGATTTTAAACGTCGGTTACAGCAAACCCGTTGAAATGCCCCCTCCCGAAGGCATCACAATGGCAGTTGAAGGCAACACCAACGTCATTGTCTCCGGCATTGACAAAGAACTCGTAGGCAATACAGCAGCCCGCATCCGCGCGGTGCGTCCGCCCGAAGTCTACAAGGGCAAAGGCATTCGCTACAGCGGCGAAGTCGTCCGGCGCAAAGCTGGTAAAACAGGCAAAACAGGTAAGAAGTAACAATGAAGCTTACTCGCAAAGAATCAGTCCAGCGCAGACACCGCCGTGTTCGGCGCAAGGTGTTCGGCACCTCCGAACGTCCCAGACTAGCGGTATTTCGCTCAGATCAGCACATCTACGCTCAAGTAATCGACGACACCGCCCAGCACACTTTGGCCGCCGCGTCAACCCTCGATCCCGAATTGAAGTCAACTCTCAGTTCTGGCGGCAACTGTTCCGCGAGCGTGCAAGTCGGTCAGTTGATTGCCAAACGCTGTTCCAGCGCTGGCATAGTCAAAGTCGTATTCGATCGGGGGGGCAACCTCTATCACGGTCGTGTCAAAGCCCTCGCAGAAGCAGCTCGCGAAGCGGGGTTAGACTTCTAGAGGGGGTAATGGGTAGCGGGTAATGAGTAATTAAAAAGTAAAAAGTCAAAAGTTGAAAGTTAAAAGGCAAAATCCAGATTTCTTCTATTTTTACTTTTTACTCAAACAATTACCACTTGCCGATCGCCTTTCACCAATTACTAATTCCCACAGGACAAAACTATGGCAGAACAAAAAGAACAGCGCAACAAGAAAAAAAGCAGCAGCAACAACAAAGGGCGCGAAAAAGAATCCGAATGGCAAGAACGGGTTGTTCAGATTCGGCGCGTTACCAAAGTAGTCAAAGGTGGTAAAAAACTCAGCTTCCGCGCCATAGTCATTATTGGCAACGAACGCGGTCAAGTTGGAGTAGGAGTCGGAAAAGCGAGCGACGTAATCGGTGCCGTTAAAAAAGGCGTCGCTGACGGCAAAAAGCACCTAATTGAAGTCCCCCTCACCAAATCTAACTCCATCCCTCACCCCATCAACGGTGACGGTGGCGGAGCTAAAGTGATGATGCGGCCGGCCGCTCCGGGAACCGGGGTAATTGCAGGGGGAGCAGTGCGAACAGTTCTCGAACTAGCAGGAGTCCGCAACATCTTAGCCAAACAGCTAGGTTCCGGAAATCCCTTAAACAACGCCCGAGCAGCAGTCAATGCCCTCTCCACCCTCCGCACCTTGTCCGAAGTTGCTCAAGAGCGCGGAATTCCAGTAGAAAATCTCTACGGTTAGGGCACGCGAGAATGGGAAACTGTAAGTTTTGAGTGTTAAGTGCTTGCGGTGAAAATAAAAAAATCCGCAACTTAAAACTCACGCACTCAAAACTACTGCGTACCCCCTCTCTAAATACCAATTACCAATTACCAATTACTAAAACTATGAGATTGCAAGACGCCCGACCCAAAGCAGGCTCCCAAAAGCGCCCCCGACGCTTGGGCAGAGGTATTTCTGCCGGTCAAGGCGCGAGCTCCGGCAAAGGGATGCGCGGTCAAAAATCTAGAGCCGGTAGCGGCACTAGACCCGGTTTTGAAGGAGGTCAAAATCCTCTCTACCGCCGTCTCCCCAAGTTGAAAAGCTTCCCTCTAGTGAACCGGAAAGAGTACACTACCATTAATGTGAGTAAATTAGCATCGCTGCCAGCAAACACCGAAGTTACTCTCACCTCTCTGATCCAAGCAAAAATTGTCACCACAGACGACGGGCCGCTGAAAATCTTAGGAGATGGCGAACTGAATGTACCTTTGCAAGTGCGCGCCTCGGCTTTTACCGCAGGTGCTCGCACCAAAATTGAAGCTGCAGGCGGAAGTTGCGAATTAGTTGCGTGAAGATTTGAGGTTTGAGAGTCTGTCCAAATCTCAAATCCTCAAGCTTGCTATCAGAAAATGATTTAGTCGAAAATCCCAAATCTAAAATCCAAAATCGTAACTATGGACGTTAGTAGAGAGAAAGCGCCAACTGCACAAGAGACGTTCATGCAGATGGCTCAAGCTGCTGGTTTGCGAGGCCGCATCCTCGTAACAGTTGGTTTACTGATTTTAGTACGCCTGGGTGTCCACTTGCCAGTCCCCGGCATCGATCGAGTCGCCTTTGCCCAAAACGTCCAAAATAGCCCTTTAATTGGCTTTCTGGACTTGTTTTCAGGAGGCGGCTTGTCAGCGTTGGGGATTTTCGCGTTGGGGATTTTGCCCTACATTAATGCTTCAATTATTGTGCAACTTCTAACTGCGGCTCTGCCAAGCTTAGAAGACTTGCAGAAAAATGAAGGAGAAGCAGGGCGACGCAAAATTTCTCAAATTACTCGCTACGTTTCATTGGGCTGGGCAATTCTGCAAAGTATTGGCATTGCGATTTGGGTCAGCCCTTTTGCTCAATCTCCAGCGCCTTTATTCATAGCACAAACTGCTTTGGCTCTGACAGCCGGCTCAATGTTTGTGATGTGGATATCGGAAGTGGTGACGGAACGAGGTATCGGGAACGGAGCGTCGCTCCTGATTTTTATCAATATTGTGTCGGTATTGCCCCGCTCTTTGGGACAAACTTTTGAATTGGCTCAAAGCGGGGACACGCAAGTTGTCGGCCGCGTAGTCGTTCTGCTGCTGGTCTTTTTGGTAACGATTGTTGGGATTGTTTTTGTTCAGGAAGGTACTCGCCGCATTCCGATTATTTCGGCACGTCGCCAAGTCGGCCGCAAAGTTTATCGGGAGAGCCGGAGTTATCTGCCCCTGCGCTTGAATCAAGGTGGAGTGATGCCGATTATTTTTGCATCTTCGGTCTTGATTGTGCCTTCTTTCCTCGCTCAGTCTCTCAATAACCCGTTTTTGGTTCAAGTTGCTAATGTTTTGAGTCCGAACGGCCCTGCCCCTTGGGCTTACGCGCTGTTTTATCTAACTTTGATTCTGTTCTTCAGCTATTTCTACGCTTCGTTGATTGTCAACCCCGTAGATATGTCTCAGAACTTGAAGAAAATGGGCGCTAGCATTCCTGGAATTCGTCCGGGTCAGAAAACGAGTGATTATGTGGAGAAGGTTTTGAACCGTTTGACTTTCTTGGGAGCGATATTTCTCGGTCTGGTGGCCATTGTACCAACTGCTGTAGAAAGCGCGATCGGTGTGCAAACTTTTAGAGGTTTTGGCGCAACTTCCCTACTGATTCTAGTAGGTGTGGCGATCGAAACTGCTAAGCAAATTCAAACTTACGTCATCTCCCAGCGATATGAAGGAATGGTGAAGTAATCGCAATGAAATTGATTTTTATGGGGCCTCCAGGGGCGGGAAAAGGAACTCAGGCTCAGATATTAGCCGCTCACTGGAAAATACCCCACATTTCTACGGGCGATATCCTGCGCGCCTGCGTGGTTGCCAAAACTGCCCTGGGTCTAAAGGCGAAAGCCTACATGGATGCTGGTGAGTTGGTTCCCGACGAGTTATTGATGGATATCGTGCAAGAACGCATGAATCAACCAGATGCTAGTGCTGGTTGGATTCTGGACGGCTTTCCGCGCACTGTGGCACAGGCAGCGTTTTTTGACAAACTCCTTTGTGATGTTAGGGGTGCTGGGGGAAGTACGTCTGGTAAGGACTGCGATCTCAGAGCTGTCAATTTGGAGGTGCCTGACAACATTTTGGTGGCACGCCTGCTGTCGCGGGGCCGCCTCGATGACAATGAGGAGACGATCCGCCGCAGGTTGCAAGTTTATCGCGAGCAAACTGAGCCTTTGATTGAGTTTTACAGCGCCCGCCAACAGTTAGTTGCGGTTGATGGCGATCGCGACATGGAATTAATCACCGCAGAACTGCAGCAAGCTCTCTCGATCGACTCTTGAACCCTCTCAAGACAGCTTGTTACTCACAAGCTTTTGCTAAGATATGTTAACTAGGAGCTTTTTGTGCTATCAGGTTTTGTGAGGGTTGCTAGAGACCGGATTGAACTCGATACTAATTGCCAGAACTTTACTCAAGTAAAGCCAAAGTGAGCGGTTAATTGAGTCTTTAAGTTGATCGAGTCGCCCTAATTATTGCCCCCCGTTCCCGTTTGACTCCTACCAGTAAATAGGTTTTGAGGCCAACGCCGGGACACTCCTAGTTAATCAAATGTAGAGTTGAGGTAAATACCAAATTGTCTAAGCAAGATTTAATTGAAATGGAAGGGACAGTGACGGAATCCCTGCCCAATGCGATGTTTCGCGTTGACCTAGATAATGGGTTTAACGTGCTGGCTCACATTTCCGGCAAGATCCGCCGCAACTACATCAAAATTCTGCCTGGCGATCGCGTCAAAGTCGAATTGACTCCCTATGACTTGACCAAAGGCAGGATTACTTATCGCCTTCGGAAAAAATAGGCTTAGATAAAACTTTCTAAAAACTAATTCTAAGTTTAATTAGAGAGAATTTGGTAAAAAGCTTCAAATTTATGCTATAATGCTACGTTTGTAGTGTTGCCGAGAAGGGCGTCAACAACCCACCGGTGTACCGGGTTAAGTCATTGTTACACCGTAAAAGTATCGCTCGCCAACACTTTGGCGCAGGCGAACTTTACCCAGCAATGGGAGTGGGTGCAAGCGGGCTCCTTCATGAAACAACCCGCACTTTATACAATTTAATCGAGGAGAGGCCTACACCTTGCCCAGCCTCTCCTCCCACCGCTCTACGGGCAGTCCCAGCGTGCCTGTTCTCCGCTAGAGCGGGGTTCTCCAGGCAGGAAGAAAGATGAAAGTTCGAGCATCTGTCAAAAAAATTTGTGAGAAATGTCGCGTCATCCGCCGTCGCGGTCGAGTGATGGTGATATGCACTAACCCGAAACACAAACAGCGCCAAGGTTAGAAAAAAGCAAGATTGGGCAATGCACGCAGGTGCATCCTAATTGAACATTGTAGCCAAACAGGAAAACTAGGGAGACAAAAAGTGTGGCACGGATTGCCGGGGTAGACCTTCCACGCGATAAGCGCGTCGAAATAGGTCTGACATACATTTACGGAATAGGCTTGTCGCGGGCCCAAAAAATTATCGCTGCAACAGGCGTAAATCCTGACACTCGCGTCAAGGATTTAACAGAGGCCGACGTGACAGCTCTGCGGGCTCATGTAGAAACAACATACCAAATCGAAGGAGACCTCCGGCGCTGGGAGTCAATGAACATCAAGCGCCTGATGGACATCGGAACTTATCGCGGTCGGCGTCACCGTTTGGGTCTGCCGGTGCGGGGACAACGAACCCGTACCAACGCCAGAACCCGTCGTGGCGTCCGCCGAACAGTTGCGGGCAAGAAAAAGGCACCTTCCAAGAAGTAACATCTTTTTGGGAAAAATACGCTGGGGGCTGCTGGCTCCTAGCGCTTCGGGACATTAGTTGAGAGAAACGTTAAAGAGACTAATATGGCGCGACAACAAACAGGCAAGAAATCTGGTGCAAAAAAGCAGAAACGGAATGTACCCAATGGGGTAGGCTACATCCAGTCTACCTTTAACAACACGATAGTAACTATTACCGACCTCAACGGCGAAGTGATATCCTGGGCATCGGCAGGTTCCAGCGGTTTTAAAGGAGCTAAAAAGGGAACTCCCTTTGCAGCTCAAACAGCAGCAGAAAGTGCTGCCCGCAGAGCCAACGACCAAGGAATGCGCCAAATAGAAGTAATGGTGAGCGGGCCTGGAGCAGGTAGAGAAACTGCAATCCGGGCGCTGCAAGGGGCGGGACTGGAAATCACCCTGATTAGAGATGTTACCCCAATTCCTCACAACGGCTGTCGCCCTCCCAAGCGGCGTAGAGTCTAAAACGATTTGAGATTTTAGATTTTAGATTTTGGATAATGGCTAACTGCTTAAAGTCAAAAACTAATGGTTCTAACTGTTGCCCCGTCCATCCAAAATCCGAAATCCGTTCAGGGGTATGCTCTGCAATCTAAAATCCAAAATCAAAAATCCAAAGTGGAAAAGGGAGGTCACTCCGTGGCGCAGTTTCAAATTGAATGTATAGAGTCTAACACTGACAAAGACCGCAGTCAGTACGGAAAATTTGTCCTGGAACCGCTCGATCGCGGTCAGGGAACAACTGTTGGGAATGCGCTGAGGCGAGTTCTGCTGTCAAACTTAGAAGGAACGGCAGTAACTTCAGTCCGAATCGCGGGCGTCAATCACGAGTTTGCCACGATCGAAGGGGTACGTGAGGATGTTCTAGAAATTCTCCTGAACATGAAAGAGGTGGTCCTCAAAACTCATTCTCAGCAGCCGCAAATCGGCAGGTTGCGGATTGAGGGGCCTGTAACAGTTACGGCCGATCGATTCGATTTGCCCTCAGAGGTGGAATTGATCGATCGATCCCAGTACATTGCAACTCTCTCCCCAGGTTCAGTTCTGGAAATGGAATTCAGAATTGAAAAAGGCATCGGATACAGAGCAGTAGACCGCAGTCGGGATGATGGATCGGCTTTGGATTTTCTCCAAATTGACGCCATATTTATGCCGATTCGCCGAGTCAACTACAGCGTTGAAGATGCTCGGGTAGGCGGTACGGTCGAAAAAGACCGGCTGATTATGGAAATCTGGACTGATGGCAGCGTCACTCCTCAAGAAGCTTTGAGTCAATCTGCCAACATCCTGGTAGATTTATTTGCACCTCTCAAAGACATCACCCAAGATTCTCTCAAACCAGAGTATCCAGGTGAAGCCGATCCTACTAGCCAAATTCCGATCGAAGAATTGCAGTTGTCCGTCCGGGCTTACAACTGTCTCAAGCGGGCTCAGATCAACTCAGTTGCAGACTTATTGGATTATACCCAAGAAGACTTGCTCGAGATCAAGAATTTCGGGCAGAAGTCCGCAGAAGAAGTGATTGAAGCTTTACAAAAACGCTTGGGCATTACCTTGCCACAGGAAAAATCAGCTAAAAGTTAATCAACGGGTAACGGGTAAAAAAGTTCTGAATTTTAAGTAGGTGAGTTTTTAAGTTAAAGAATTCACCGCTCAAAACTCGCGGACTATCCCGGCACCCAATTACCAATTACCAATTACCAACTGCTATGCGTCACCGCTGTCGCGTTCCCCAACTCAGCAAACCGGCTGACCAGCGCCGCGCCCTACTGCGCTCGCTGACCACCGAATTAATCCGCCACGGTAAAATCACTACCACTCTAGCCCGCGCCAAAGCGCTACGCTCAGAGGCGGACAGGATGATTACCCTGGCCAAAGATGGCTCATTGGCCGCTCGCCGCCAAGCTATGGGCTATATCTACGATAAACAGTTAGTACACGCCCTGTTTGAGGCGGCACAAGAACGGTACGGATCGCGCAACGGCGGCTACACCCGCGTCGTGCGAACAGTCCCCCGTCAGGGAGACAATTCCGAAATGGCGATCGTTGAACTGGTTTAATTCAATTTTGGGTTGGAGATTTGTGATTTATGACTGACAATCCAAAATCCCCAATCGAAAATCCCCAATCGATACAGCGCGTTGCTCTAGTAATCCAATACCTCGGCACTAACTTTCACGGTTGGCAGCGACAGCCGAACCAGCGTACAGTACAAGAAGAAATTGAAACAGCAATATCGACTGTTCTGGAACGCCCGGTAACGCTGCACGCTGCTGGGAGAACCGATGCGGGAGTTCACGCCGCTGCTCAAGTAGCGCATTTTGATGCCCACGGCCCAATTCCGGCTCACCGCTGGGCAAGCGTTCTCAACTCTCGACTGGCAAAAGATATTTTAATTCGAGCTTCGGCAAAGGTGGAACCTACCTGGCACGCTCGGTTCTCAGCCAGTTGGCGGCGCTATCGCTACACCCTTTATACAGACCCGACCCCTAATTTGTTTGTGCGTCCTTTTGCTTGGCACTGCTATCACGCCCCTGTGGATGAATCTTTGATTCAGACAGCTTTGACACCGCTCATCGGGCGGCATCACCTGGCTGCTTTCCACCGCGCGGGATCTGCCCGCCCCCATTCCTGGGTGGACGTGCAAGCGGCCGAGTGTCAGCGTTCTGGGCCTCTTATCTATATTGAGGTTCAGGCGAGCGGGTTTCTGTACGGGATGATGCGGCTGCTGGTGGGGTTGCTGGTGCAGGTGGGTCGCGGGGAAAGGCCGATCGACAATTTCACAGATATCTGGGTCAACGAACGCCGAGAAATGGTAAAATATGCCGCTCCCGCTCAAGGTTTGTGCCTGCTGCGGGTTGGCTATTCAGAATTTCCCTTCCCCCCAGATGTGTGGTACGACACTCAGCCAAAATTAGTCATTAGTCATTAGTCATTAGTCATTAGTCATTAGTCATTAGGTAACTACTAATAAAAAACTAAGGACAACTAACAATTAAAAACTGACAACTGACAACTGACAACTGACAACTAACAACAGTTAACAGTTAATAGACAACTAACAACAAACAATGAACAAAACTTACGTCCCTACTCAAGACTCCCTAGAGCACAAGTGGTACGTGGTCGATGCCGCCGACCAGCGGCTGGGCCGTCTGGCAACTGAAGTTGCCATGTACCTCCGGGGGAAACACAAACCGACTTACACCCCTTCTATGGATACCGGCGACTTCGTAATAGTCATCAATGCTGACAAAATCGCTGTTACTGGCAAAAAACGCACCCAGAAAATCTACCGCCGCCATTCTGGAAGACCGGGCGGCATGAAAACAGAAACTTTTGCCAAATTGCAAGCACGTTTGCCCGAAAGAATTGTCGAAGAAGCGATACGAGGAATGCTGCCTCACACTTCTCTTGGCAGACAATTGTTTACTAAACTGAAGGTGTACGCTGGCCCCAACCACCCGCACCAAGCTCAAAAACCAGAAGAATTAATTGTTCACACGATTCCGGGAGGAAATGAGTAATGCAAGCAACAGATACATCCGGTCGCGCTGTGTACTGGGGTACCGGCCGCCGCAAGTGTTCCGTAGCGCGGGTGCGCTTGGTTCCCGGCACTGGCATACTGACAGTCAATGGTAAAGAGGGGGATTTGTACCTGCAATTCAACCCTACTTATTTGGCTCTGGCTAAGGCCCCTCTGGAAACTTTGGGTCTGGAAAATGAGTACGACATTTTGGTGAAAGTCGAAGGCGGTGGCTTAACAGGTCAGGCTGACTCGATTCGCTTGGGTGTCGCTAGAGCACTTTGTCAATTAGACCCGGACAACCGCAAGCCTCTGAAGACTGAGGGCTATTTGACTCGCGACCCGCGGGCAAAAGAACGGAAAAAGTACGGTTTGCGGAAAGCTCGCAAAGCTCCTCAATACTCGAAGCGGTAATCGAGGGAAGAAGGAAGAAGGAAGAAGGAAGAAGGAAGAAGGAAAAGGCAAAAATTATCTATCCAGATTTTATCGGCCTTTTTTTGAAGTTTATTTCCCATTCCTGATTCCTGGTTCCAACAGATATAAGGCAAAATTCGTGCAGTTGTTGGTGTACAAGTCCTGCGGCAGCTAAAATGGTTGTAAAGTCAAAAACTAGAGAGTAAAAACAATGGCAAAAGATGGCATTCACCCTGAGTGGTATCCCGAATCTCAGGTTTATTGCAACGGGGAACTTGTGATGACTGTGGGCTCAACTAGACCAAAGCTTCAAGTTGATGTCTGGTCGGGAAATCATCCTTTTTATACTGGCACTCAGAAGATTATTGATACTGAAGGTCGTGTGGAGCGCTTTATGCGGAAATACGGCATGACCGAGGTAGAAATGCCGAAGGCAGATGCTTCCTCTGGACCGCTGAAAATGGAAGATCCGAAAGCAGATGCTGCTAAGGCTGCTGGTAAAGGCAAAAAGAAGAAGTAGCCGGATTGTCATTTGTCCGCTGTTTGTTGAGAGTAGTTCTTTCTACTGGCAACTTACCGCCCTCGGATTTTAGATTTTAGATTGAAGACTTCGCTATGCAGGCAGTAGAGTTTGATCGCGTAGAGTTTGATCGACATTCTATCCTAACTGCTCTTGAGTTCTAAAATCTAAAATCTAAAATCTAAAATCTAAAATCGATCCGCCCTCGGATGGGAGAGTTTAGATCGAAGACTTCGCTATGCAGGCAGTTGAGTTCTATCGAGATTCTATCCCAACTGTTCTTCAAATCTAAAATCTAAAATCTAAAATCTAAAATCTAAAATCGATTGACAAAGGACAACTGACAATGGCTGAATCTTATTTGCTGGATAAATTGAAGTCGGTAGAGCAAACTTTTAATGAGTTGACTCGCCGCATGGCTGACCCGGATGTGGCTAGGGACAATCAAGAGTTTCAACGGGTAGCGAAAGCTCGATCGTCCTTGGAGGAAGTGGTCGATACTTTTGCTTTGTGGAAAACCACTCAGGAAGATTTAGTAGGTGCCCGACAGGTTCTCAAGGAAGCCGCGGGCGATCGAGATATGCAAGAAATGGCTGCGCTGGAAGTTCAGGAACTTGAGGCGAGGCTGGAGAGTTTGGAAAGTCGTTTGAAGGTTTTGCTGCTCCCCCGCGACCCGAACGATGACAAGAATATTATGCTGGAAATTCGGGCGGGTACGGGCGGAGATGAGGCTAGTATTTGGGCGGGAGATTTGCTGCGGCTGTATTCGCGCTACGCTCAAACTCAAGGCTGGGTGGTGAAGTTGGTGAGCGAGTCGCTGGCGGAAATGGGCGGGTTTAAAGAGGTGATTCTGGAAGTTACAGGCGACAGCGTTTACAGCAAGCTGAAGTTTGAGGCTGGGGTACACCGGGTGCAGCGGGTGCCGGTGACTGAGGCTGGCGGCCGGGTGCATACTTCGACGGCGACGGTGGCTGTGATGCCGGAGGTTGATGATGTGGAGATTCACATCGATCCAAAGGATATTGAGATGAGCACGGCTCGATCGGGCGGGGCTGGCGGTCAAAATGTGAACAAGGTGGAAACTGCTGCGGATTTGTTTCACAAGCCGACGGGAATTCGGATTTTCTGTACTGAGGAGCGCAGTCAGTTGCAGAATAAGGAGCGGGCGATGCAGATTTTGCGGGCTAAGCTCTATGAGATGAAGTTGCGGGAGCAGCAGGATGAGGTGAAGTCACGGCGTTTGGCTCAGGTTGGTACTGGTTCGCGATCGGAGAAGATTCGCACTTACAACTATAAGGACAATCGGGCTACGGACCACCGTTTGGGGGAGAATTTCTCGCTCAATAGTGTTTTGGAAGGGGATATTGAGGGGATTATTCAAACTTGCATTTCTCAGGATCAGCAGGAACGTTTGGCTGAGTTGGCTGCTTCTACTAATTGATGGAGTGATGGGGGGCTAGGCGCATTGTTTGCTCAGCCTCAGTTCCCTTGTTACGCGGGAGATCTGGTTGAGTAGGGCTTCCCAAATTGCATCGGCGATTGCCACTGGATATTTGAAATGTTCGAGGTCGTATTGTACAATGACTTCTAGGGGTGCTAGGATTTGCTGGTTTCGACAACTGGCAATTGCTGCGTTCGCCTCTTGTTCCCATCTGGCAAATAGTCTGTAGCTGAAAAAGGAACTGCATTTTTGTCCTTTCTTGTTCAGGTAAACGACTATTACTTGATGTTGTTTGGGGTAAACTTTGACTATGTGTTTTACGGGCATTCTCAGGGCTTCGGCTGCTTCTATTTTGGAGATTTGCCAGCGCTGGGGTTTTAGCCAACCGGAGGCTGTGAGGCTTTGACGGGTGTGGCTGGGCTTGTGAGTTTTTTGAGTCCGTCTCTTGGTCATTGCTATTTCTCCTAAATCCGTTTTCATTAAAATTAAAAAATTCAATCTAATTAAAAGAATATCTGTTAAATCTTTTCCTGTCAAGCAAGACAGGTAAATTTGTTGGTACACAAGTAAACTAGGAATTGTGGTTATCTCGTGGCTGATACCGTGGACGCAGAAGCTAAGAAAAAACTGAGTGAGGTTGTTAAATTAGCGCGGGGCTCGATGAGTCTGACTGCTTTTGGCAAGCTGTTGGGAGTTTCTGCTGCTTCTGTCTTGTATTGGGAAAAGGGGCAGGTAATTCCAGATACGAAAAATTTGACTCAGATTGCGACAAGAGCAGGCTTTACGATGGAAGAGCTCATGGCTCACCTCGAAGGCAAGCCGGTGCAGGAACCTCTGGATACCAACGAGCTGCTTAAGAAAATCCAATGTATGCCACTGAGTGACTTAGCAGTGATTGTTCGAGCTGGTATGGAGCGACTGGCTGCTGCTGCTGTAGCTTCTGGGAAGTATGGTTGATCTGGTACAAATCCCGATCGCCCTTAAAAATTTCCACCACTCGTGCATATCACAAACCGAGGAATTTGTCAAGGTCAAATCTACTTTGTTACGGAGTGCGATCACCCTTATCGACTGACGCACTCCGACAAAGAAACCTGGTTTTTTACCGAATCTGCGGGATACAACGAAGTATTATCCTAAAAAACCCGGTTTCTGGGCCCCTATGCGATCGCCCTTATCAGAAAACCACTCGCCCTATCCCTGACTCAATATGTCTAAAAACTCTTGGACAATGCGATCGGATGTTTAACTTTATACCGATGTTCAAGCTGCAAATTTTAATTTTTATGGTGCTGCCCGATCGGCGATCGATACAATGATAGATATCCTAAATCTGTGTAGACGATGAACGTTATTCTTGCCATACCAGAAGAGCTGCAAACCTATATTGAGGCTCAAATTCAGGCAGGGGCTTATGCCAGTGCGGTAGAGTATTTTCTACATTTGGTGCAGCAAGATCGCCAGCGAAAACAGGCGCAAGCCAAACTAGAAGGTTTACTGCAAGAGGGTTTAGACTCGGATGGGGAACCCGTTACGGCTGCGTACTGGCAGAATTTGCGGGAATCGGTTTTGGGTGGCGATTCACAACCAGTATGAGCGATCGATTAATTGTCAAAAATCGTGCCACGCAGGATCTCAGACAACAGGCAAACTATATTCTGGTCAATGGAAATGCTCGTGCCCCCGTGCGATTTCTGGAGTTAGCCGAAGCCACTTTTGCCCAATTAGCCACGATACCGGGAATGGGAAAAGTCGTGCGATTGGTTTCTTTTGGAGTTTAGACTCAGCAGGTCAAAAAGTGCGCTCGCTGTGAGACTGACGAACTTTTATCAAGAACGGCAACGGTCGCTGGCGACAAGCTATCAGGTTCAACCATAAGATAGATGCCAGCGACCGTTGACGTTCTCTTTGACTGCCAACAAGAGAAAAAAACTGTCTGCGATAGTTTCAACAGACAGCGTAAGGGTAGAAGATTGAGAATTCAGCAAAAAATCTCAAATCTACCTGCAAGGAAGTTTGAACAATTATACGAATTTCGTCAACTTGCTTATGAATACCTTGGCAACGCTAAAGATGCCACCTTTGAACTGGCAGATGCCGTAATGACGACGCGCCACGTCTCATGTTTAGGAGATTTTGCTCTCAGTCCTTTATTTCGGCGTGAGTGGTCGAGTGTCTATGAAGCTATGCAAGATTGTAGACCAGACCCAGAAAAATTGATGCAACTATACATCCAACAGATGTCAGAAGTGGAACGCCCAGTATTGGTGATCGATCATACAGCATGGTTGAGACCCTATGCACCTACCCTCAAAGAGCGTACTTACGAACATCAACCCACCGCTTTGCCTTACGGCATACCTGTCGGTATCGGTCAGGGATATAGTACGCTCGCGTGGATACCTTCGAGCATCGGCAGTTGGGCACTTCCTTTGAGACACGAACGTATTATACCATTTTTTTAAAGATGTGATAGAGATAAAGAATGTAAAATCCAAGACCATCCGGTGAGAAAACCAATGACGCGAGCGGTGAAAGATGCCAAAATTTCCTGGACTTTTGTGCGGAGTTCGTCAAGATTACTAAACACCGACTTTCGCTAAAGAATCTTTGAGATATTCCCACACTCTTTCTGTGGGATTTACTTCGGGACAAGCCGGAGGCTGAAATAGTAAAATAACATTGTCTGGTAATTCAGATGAGCCTAAATTATGAGCGGGTGCGTTATCAACTTGAATGATGTGTCATTCCGCAGGATATTGTCTTGACAAAAGTTGTAAATATGCTTCAAAACAAACTTTGTCTAAATGCGAAAACTCCCAAAAAAAACTTTTTCCATTAGCGATCAATACGGCTCCATACAGCCAAAAGCACTCAAACTTCCATTGATGCTTTCCGATTGGCTTTACGCCTGAAAGCGTCAGCTTACGCCGACGAATTGTATGCAGCCCTAAACGAGTTTCATCACGCTCACCAATAATTGACTTTTTTATATTTGTTTACTTGAGGTAAAGCTTTGTCTAGTAAAGCTTTTATCTGTTGATGTAAGTTATTTTTAAATTAATTAATTGCCGTAGATTTCTGAGAAATACTGCGAGGTCTGGGAATTTTTAATTTACTTTTTAATTCACCCCTAACTAAAGAATATACAGCCTGGTAACTACTGGCTATTCCTTTAATCAACCAGAGCCAGAGATGAACTTCTTGGTAACTCCGAAATCCTTCGGGGTCTCTCAACTCTTGTTGCAAGGTCGCTGCTATTTCAACTGAAAACTTTTTTGGGCGGCCAAAAACCTGCCGAGTTTTTAACAAATTTTCCAGACCGCCCTCTTTATATTGAGAGAGCCAGCGATGAATTGTTGCCTCACTTTTACCTAAAAGTGCGGATACTTCCCGCACAGTTTTTACTTGTTTTGACTGAAATAAATAAAGCATTTGAACTTTGTTATAAGCTAGGATTCTTTTTTGCTGTTTGAGGATTTCTCGTAAATTTTCTACAGATTCGGTAATCTTTATATGAGGACGACCAGACATTGTAATTGTCTCCTTTACTTTTAACACAAGTCTATCACATCTTTAAAAAAATGGTATTACGAGTTGGGAAAATCCGATCGCTAAAGGTGCTGAACAATTGGCACAAGTGTGTCAAAAGCTTCAACATCGACCAATCGCTTTATTTGATAGCGAGTATGGATGTGCCCAAGAGTGTAAAAGCCTGGTTGACTGACAAAAGTCAGTCAAGATCGGGATAAAAGCTGACCCAGACTGGATTAAAGAGAAAAAGAGGGATAAACTGTTTTTAACCAAAAAACCAGTATGAATCGAAATGATCGATCGCCCCTCTCATCTTCATCATAAACTAATGAAATTCGCAGGTCAATACAGTCAGTGGTCAGATTTAAGACATCTAGGAGTGATGTGTTGGATGATGGTTGGTTTGATTGTAGAAGGCAAGGTAAATCTAACCAAATGGCTCGACCATGTTTGCACCAAAGCACAAATAGCCCAAAGCACACAACGAAGATTGTCTCGATGGGTAAATAATCCTCGCATCAACCCAGCAAAACTTTATAGTCCTGTAGTGAAGGCCTCCTTTGCCAACTGGAAAGACTCAGAAATTTATCTGAGTTTTGATACCAGTATGTTATGGGATAAATATTGCATAATTCGGATCTGTGTTGTACATTTGGGCAGAGCGATTCCGGTGGGCTGGCGAGTACTCAAACACAAAAGTAGTAGTGTCAAAATCGATACTTATCAGGACCTCCTCAAGCGTGTCTCTAGGCTCCTACCAGTCGATGTCAAAGTCATTCTCTTGGCTGACAGGGGGTTTGCCAATGCCGAATTAGTCCGTTATGTCAGAAAATTAGGCTGGCACTGTCGAATCCGGATTAAAGGCAATTTTTGGCTGCGTCATCCACGGCAGGGGTGGCAGCGAGTGAGTCAATTTCCGGTAGCCATCGGCGAGGCAAAACTGATCCACAACGTTCAAATTCACAAATGTAACTCGCTCACAGATGTCCATCTAGCAATTGCGTGGGAATCTACGAATGGTGAACACTGGTACATTATTAGTACTGAACCTACTAATCTCCAAACTTTTCGGGAATATGGCCAACGCTTTACCATTGAGGAAAATTTTCTGGATGATAAATCCTCTGGATTCAATCTCGAAGACTCTAAACTCCGTTCCGCTCCAGCTCTTTCTCGACTGTGCTTGGTGTTAGCGATGACTACTTTGTTCTTGACTGCTCAAGGTGTTGAAGTTGTCATTTTAGGTCAGCGTCGCTGTGTAGAGCCACATTGGTATCGGGGTGCTAGCTACTTGAAAATTGGCTGGAGTTGGGTCAAACAAGCTCTGAACAAGGGCTGGAATTTAATTTCTGTTATCTCTTTTTCTACTAATATTGACCCCGAACCAGTCAAGGCTTCTCGTTTACAACATCAGCAAAGAACTTACCGAATTGAGTTTCAAGCTACCACTGTAGTTTGGGCTAATTAAACTTTTGTCAGTCAATCAGGTTCTTTACCCGTAGATGCTAAAGCGGAATGGTCGCGCTATTCGCCAACATTGGAGTATTGAAAATCAAGAACATGGGGTTTTAGATGTCACTTTCAATGAAGATCTATGTCGCATTCGGTCGTTGAATAGCCCTCGGAACTGGACTGTGATCAGACGGATGTCCCTGAATGCTGTCAATCAAGAAACCACTCTCAAGCGTAGCTTGCGACAGAAAAGGAAACGGGCTGCAATGAATGATGAATACATCATGCTTCTTCTCAAATCCTTTTGTCAAGACTGATTGAGATGCTCTTACCCTGTTCAGCAAGCCCTAGTTAGGGCTTGCTGAATATATCGATGGCACTTGACGTAGCCTGGGTTATGCGCTCGCGAGAGCGAGGGTAAAGTGCAAA